>JALREG010000101.1 GCA_023253905.1 Burkholderiaceae bacterium | reverse complement strand
CAAACCCGCCCCAGCCGCAGCCGATCTCGAGCACCGACGCGCCGGAAGGCAACGAGAGCTCATCGAGCAGTCGCCGGTTCTTCGCGTGTTGAGCGTCTTCGAGCGAGCGGGTGGAGTCGCCCTCGAAGAGCCCGCTCGAGTAGGTCATGCTCGGGTCGAGCCACAGCTGATAGAAGGCGTTCCCGAGGTCATAGTGCGCATGAATATTGCGGCGGGATCCGGCACGGGTGTTAGCGCGCAGCAGATGCCGCAGGCGGTCAAAGAGCTGCCCCCACCAGGTGCCATAGATCGCCGACTCAAGCTCGCGTCGGTTGATCACCAAGAGCGACAACAGCCGCGACAACGAATCGGTTGACCACCTGCCGTCAATCCAGCCTTCGGCAAAGCCCACATCGCCGCGGCGCAGCGCGTCTTCGAACACCGCCCAGTCGCTCACGCTGATTGACGCCGAGGGTTCACCGCGGCCAACTGTGCGGCGGCTGCCATCGGGCAGATCGAGCGCGAGCGACCCGGTTTCAAGGCGCTCAAGGAGGCGCAGGATCATGGCCGCCTTGCGCGGTACGGCTACGGGTGTCGCTCGATCGATCGGCTCGGAAGCGTTCGACGAATGCGTCGTGGCGGTGCTGGTCATGGCGAACCCCGGGTAAGAATAGTGTCGGGCGCGGCGGGTTTTCGGTGAAACGGCACGCGCGCCAACCACAGTCGAAGCGCGTGCCAGTGAATGCGGGCGATCACCCCGGCGCTAAAGAGCGGAAAACAGAGCAGCGCGCGAAGTCGCTGCGCGCGGCCCGCCTCTTCAAGAACACCGCTGAGGCTGGTAAGAAGTAACGGACCGTCGCCGTCGTCGTAATCGATTCTGGCTACAGCGCGGTCGGTGCGGTTGATGAAGCGGAAACGATAGCCTCCCTTCACCGCACAGAACGGCGACACATGAAAGGCCTTCACTGCATGAAGCTCGGCACCGGCTTTGAGCGGATGTGCCTGTTCATCGGCGAGCAGGTAAACATGGCGCTCGCCGAATGTGTTGTGCACTTCAGCGACCACGGCGATCAGCGCGCCATCGGCCCGATGACAGAACCAGAAACTCACCGGCTTGAACGCATAGCCACAGACCCGCGCAAACGCGTGAAGCCAGATGTCACCATCAGCGTGCAGGCCCGCGGAGTCGAGCAAGCGGGTGATCCACGCGCGCGGCGAACCTCCGTCACCATGATCGACGGCATGTAACGACAGGAGAGACCGACGGTTGATCCCGAACAGCCAGTTGCCGCCACCTTCCTCAAGCGCGGCCAGAGGCGCGCGGACAAACCACGCGCGGTAGCGAAACGCATGCTCACGCGGCCGCAGTCGTCGATGGCGAACCTCGCCAAAAGCAAATTGAACCTGCTTGAAGGGCTCGCTCATGGCGCCCCGCTCAGGCCGCGCGCGACAAGGGTTCGTTGAGCCGGGCAATCGCCTGCGCGACTTCAAAGCCCGACCGTAGCCCGTCCTCATGAAACCCGTAGCCGGTCCAGGCACCGGCATACCAGGTCTGCTGCCGCCCCTGGAGGTCGCGCAGCCGCCGCTGCGCGCGTCCGGCTGCCAGGTCGAAGATCGGATGGGCGTAGGTGATCTCACGAATCAACTTTGATGGTTCCGGCTCGCTCAGCGGGTTCAGGCTGATAAAAACGGGCGTGCGAAACGGCAACGGCTGCAATCGATTCAGCCAGTATGTGACCGACACCGATGGCGCGCCCGGACGCCCATCGGTCAGATAGTTCCAGGCCGCCCAGGCGCGTCGGCGCGCAGGCATGAGTGCGGAATCGGTATGGAGAAGCGCGCGATTGGGTTGATAGCGGATCGCGGTGAGCACCCCCCGCTCGTCCTCACTGGGATCAGCAAGTAGCGCAAGCGCCTGATCGCTATGGCAGGCAAACACCACCTGATCGAAATGTTCCGTGGCGCGTGCGGAGCGAATCGTCACCGGGTGAGCACCGCCTCCTGTGCGGCGCGTCACCGCTTCCACCGGTTCGGACAGCCGAACATCGCGCAGCTTGGCAATGATTCGCGAGACGTATTCCCGCGAGCCGCCCTCCACTGTCATCCAGCGCGGGCGGCCCTCGATCTGAAGCAGTCCGTGGTTATGAAAAAAGCGTACGAAGCTACCCAGCGGAAAGCGGGTCATGGTCTCAGTCGAGCACGACCAGATCGCCGCAGCCATCGGCAGCAGGTAAGCATCGCGGAATTCCGCGCTGTAGCCTTGCCGCTCCAGATAGCGCTCGAGTGGCTCATCGAGCCGTGCCTGCGCCTGCTCATCGATCGCGAGCGCGGTCGCCTCGCGATTAAAGCGCAGGATGTCACGCAGCATCCGCCAGAACCCGGGACGCAACAGGTTGGTCGGCTGCGCAAACACCGAGCGGATGTTGGATCCACACCACTCCAGGCGGTGGGGTCCGATGGAGGCGGCAAACGACATATCGGTCGGTGCCTCGCGCACGCCCAATTCCTTGAAGAGCGCGATCAAAAGCGGGTATGTGCGTTCGTTATAGACCAGAAAGCCGGTATCGACGGGTGCGCACAGGCCATCGAGCGACACATCGACGGTGTGAGCATGACCACCCGGACGCGCGTCGCTCTCATAGAGCGTGACCTCGTGCTGCGCCTGCAGACGCAGCGCCGCCGACAACCCGGAAATGCCTGATCCGATGACCGCTATGCGCATCGTGACGTGTCCTTGGCGCAACCGCGGTGGGCAAGCACCGGGTCCGAAAAAGTTGAGAAGGAGTTTATTTTTGTGACTCGCCGGTCATGATATGACCAAACGGTGTCCAGTACAGAAGTTGTCAAGCGGGTTCCATGGGATTTCCCACAGGCTATGCAGGGCCAGCCTACAGGCGTAAGATGCGAGCCACACTGCGAGGACGAGGTGTTTTGTCCAAGACAAAACCGCCGTCCGGCTCCGATGTTCCCCAATACAACCGGTCGAAGAACCGGACAGGCACGCAAGGCCGGCGACCATGAATGACCGTTCAGTTACATCTGGCATTGCGCTCAGCATTGCCGCGGTCGAACGCGACACGGGTCTCGCGAAGGACACCCTGCGCGTTTGGGAGCGCCGCTATGGCTTTCCCAGCCCAGGGAGAGACGCCTTCGGCGAGCGCAGCTACCCGATCGAACAGGTCGACAAGCTTCGGGTCATCCGGCGTCTGATGGACGGCGGTCACCGCCCGGGCCGGATTATTTCGCTGTCGCTTGAGGAGTTGCACGCGCTCGCAGCGCAGTCGATGGAAGCGCCCCGAAGCGCGAGCGATCTGCGCATCGACCGCGACGACCTGCAGCGCTTCATCGAGCTCACCAAAGCCCATGACGTCGATGGGCTGCGCGGCGCCCTGTCTCAGGCCACGGTCCGCATGGGTGTCGACCGCTTTGTGGTGGAGGTGGCTGCGCCCCTCAACCGTATGGTGGGTGAAGCCTGGGCGCGCGGCTACTTCGAGGTGTTCGAAGAGCATCTCTATACCGAATCCATGCAGATCGTGCTGCGTAACGCGATCAGCACCATCCCGCGAACCGGCAATCGGCCGCGCGTCCTGCTCACCACCTTCCCCAACGAAAGCCACGGCCTGGGGCTGCTCATGGTCGAGGCAATCCTGTCGCTTGAAGGCTGTGGCTGTCTGTCGCTCGGCGTGCAGACACCGGTGTGGGATATCGTGCTCGCCGCCACGGCACATAACGCCGATATCGTCGCGCTGTCGTTTACTGCATCGCTCGGCGTCAATGCGGTCTCTGATGGCCTGGCCGAGCTCCGCGCGAAGCTTCCGAGGGCAACCGAGCTCTGGGCGGGCGGACAGAGTCCCGCGCTGGCGCGTCGGGCGCCACCGGGGATTCAGGTGTTTCGCGAACTGACGGAGATTGCGCCTGCGGTGGCGCGGTGGCGTGGTCGTCGCGTCTGATCGGACAGGGTGCCCGCGCAGGGTCTGTCCACGGGCTTGACGCCGGTTTGATTGCGCGACTGACCCTGGCGCGATAGATAGCGCACTTAATCGCGCGCCACCACCGGCCGCGCAAGCACGTCCAGCTGGCGAAACGCTGCCCGATATTCGCGAGCCAGCCGATCTACCAGTTCACCGGTGCTCAGCACCGCCTTGACAGCGCCAATGCCCTGACCGCTTCCCCAGATGTCTTTCCAGGCCTTGACCGGCCGGTCGGAGCCGAAGTTCATGGCGCTGGGGTCGCTCTGCGGCAGGTTCTCGGGATCGAGCCCCGCCGCCACGACCGATGCGCGCAGGTAATTGCCGTGCACACCGGTAAACAGATTGGTGTAGACGATGTCCTCGGCACTGCCCTCGACAATCGCCTGCTTGTAGGCCTCGGTTGCCCGGGCCTCGCGGGTGGCGATGAAGGCCGATCCCACGTAGGCGAGGTCCGCGCCCATCGCCTGTGCGGCGAGAACCGCCGCACCGTTGGCGATAGCGCCCGAGAGCAATAGCGGCCCGTCAAACCACTCGCGAATTTCCTGGATCAGGGCAAACGCCGACAGCGTGCCGGCATGGCCGCCCGCACCCGCTGCCACAGCGATCAGGCCATCAGCGCCTTTTTCGATGGCCTTGCGCGCAAAGCGGTTATTGATGATGTCATGCAACACCACGCCGCCATAGCTGTGGACCGCATCGTTGACCTCGGGGCGCGCGCCCAGCGATGTGATGACGATGGGCACGCGATGCCGCACACACATGTCGAGATCGTGTTCCAGACGATCGTTGGAGCGGTGCACGATCTGATTGACGGCAAACGGTGCGCTCGGCCGATCGGGGTGCGCACGATCGTGTGCATCGAGCGCCTCGCGAATCTGGGTGAGCCACTCATCGAGTTGCTCTTTGGGCCGCGCATTGAGCGCCGGAAACGAACCCACCACGCCCGCCTTGCACTGCGCGATGACGAGTTCAGGGGTGGAGATGATGAACATCGGCGAGGCCACCACCGGCAGGCGGAGGCGCTCGCTCAGAATGGGCGGGAGCGCCATGACGCTAGCGCGACTCGCTCTGGCCTTTGAGAATTCGAGCGAGTTCTTCGTCGCTCACGATCTCGAAGACAGCCACCACTTTCTGAACCCCGCGCACCCGGCTGGCCACCTGCGCCACGCGATCGGCCTCCTTGCGCGACGCAATGCCCATCAGATAGACCACGCCCGACTCGGTCACCACCTTGACTGCCGTGGCTTTGGTTTCGGAATTCTCGAGAAGGGCCGCCTTGACGCCCGCGCTCACCGTGGCATCGGAGGCCGAGGCGGTCAGCGCCGGCTGTCCGGCAATCTGAAGCGCATTTTCGACCGACCGGACGTTATCGATTCTGGAGACGATCTGCTCGGCCATGCGGCGATCTTCGGCGCTACCTACCTGACCGGTGAGCAGCACCCTTCGGTTGTAACTCGTGACCGAAATGCCACCGGGGAAACGCATGGCATCGCGCAGGCGTGAGCCCGCCTTGAATTCGATGCTGGTGTCCTCGGTTTGCGCGCCAAGGGTGCGGCGGTCACTGGCGGCGAGCGCGCCGGCAACGAGTCCGGTCGCGGCAAGCGGCAGGCAGCCAGAGAGCATCAGTGCCGAACCCGCGATGGACGCGGCTCCGATCAGAATCATCAATCGCTTCATGTTTTCACCCGTTGGCAGCAGCACAAATTCTATCGTCAGAAGGCATTGCGTATCCAATCGATGCGCTCGGCATCGATCGCACAGACATCGAACCGGCAAGCCGGCCATCGATCGCCGTACTGCTTCTGCAACCACAGTTCGGCGCTGCGGCGCAGCTTACCCTGCTTGGCCGCCCCGATGCTATCGGCAGCCGATCCGTAATCGCTTCGGCTACGGCGGCGAACCTCGACGAACACCAGCTCGTCGCGGTCGCGCATGATCAGATCGATTTCGCCAAAGCGCCCGGCCACCTGCCGCGCCACCAGCAACAAACCGGCGCGCTCCAGGTACGCCAGTGCAAGGTCTTCGCCTGCATCCCCCAGCCGTTGCGTGGGCGAGCGCGTCACGGCGACGGCCCGCAGCTGCCAACCGCGGCTGGTGTGAAGTGACAGGTAAGCGGTCGCACCGGAGGCGCGGTCCCGCGCAACAACAACTGAAACGTTCGAGGCCGAAACAGCGCAAAATCAGGACAGTGTGAGCCGTGCCGCCGTGGGCGGCCGCCGTCTCTTTTCCCTTTATCCCGACCGATCGGCCAATGAGCGGACACGACACCATCCCAACGGTTGAACCCGGCGCATTATATGTAGTCGCCACACCAATCGGCCATCTGGGCGACCTGAGTGCGCGCGCTGCACGGGTGCTCGCCGAGGTTGAAATCGTGGCGGCAGAAGATACGCGTGTCACGGCGCCGCTCCTTGCTCGCGTGGCTAGCCGCGCGCGGCTCCTTGCTGCGCATCAGCACAATGAGGCCGCCATCGCCGAGCGGATCGTTGCGCTGCTGGGTGAGGCAAAGTCGGTGGCACTGGTGACCGACGCCGGCACGCCCGGCGTGAGCGACCCAGGTGCGCGCATTGTCTCGGCAGTGCTCGCATCGGGCGGGCGGGTGATCCCGGTCCCCGGGCCCTCCGCGCTCACCGCACTGGCGAGTGCAAGCGGCCTGATTGAAGGCGCATTCAGGTTTGAGGGGTTCCTGCCTGCCCGCCCGCGTGCCCGCGCCGACCGGCTACGAGCGCTCGCTGATCTCGATTGCCCGGTGGTGCTGTTCGAGTCGCCCCACCGGATCGAGGCAACGATTGCCGCGATCGTTGAACAGCTTGGCGCTGAGCGCTGGGTCGTGCTCGGGCGCGAGCTCACCAAGAAGTTCGAGGAAATTCATCGCTGCCTGAGTGGCGAAGCACCCGCCTGGCTGCTCGCCAACCCGATGCGGTTGAAAGGCGAATATGGCCTGATCATCGCCCCTGCGGAATTCCGGTTGCCCGGCACGCGGCGCGAAGACGGTCATGAATCAGCGGCCCCCCAGTCAGCCGATCCCGCCACCGAGGCGGTGACGCTCACGCTGGACCTGGATCAGCTGCTGGGCGCGCTGGTGCGTGAGATGGGTACGAGTCGCGCCACCCGGATCGTTGAACGTCTGGCCGGCCGGCCGCATCGCGAGGTCTACGCGCGGGCGCTACGACTAGCGCAACAGCACGAAAGCCTCGATGCCGGTGGCAGCGCGTAGCCGCCGCTGGGCAGCCTGCGCATCCGCGGCCTGGGGATAGGGCCCGGCAACCAGCTTGTGGAGCGCACCATCCCGGCGGACCGAGACCGGCTCGGGCAATCCACTCGCGCGCAGTCGGGCAAGCGCAGCGTCTGCGCCTTCACGGCTCTGGTAGGCGCCGAGTTGTACATAGCGGCCTGGGAGCAGCCCATCGGGGTTCGATGACGGCGCTACTGCCGCCGCCTCGGGGGCGGCCGCCATGACGGGTGCCGCGGGCACAGTGGCTGCGGTCGACGTGCCTGCGGATGCCCGCGGTACCTCCTCGGCACGTAGCGGCGGCAGGCTCGCCGATGACACCGGCGTGACCTGAACCGCCTGCGCAGCCGGCACGCCGACCGGGCTGGGATCGGCCCGCGGGGGCGAAGACGCCGTGACTGTCGTGGTCGCATCAAACTCGGTGATCAGTTCCACCTCGACCTCAGCGCTTCCTGGAAGCGCCGCTGCGAGTTTGGCCGCCGCGGCGTACGACAGGTCGATCACCCTACCGTGCAGAAAGGGGCCGCGGTCGTTCACCCGCACGATCACGCTGCGTCCGGTTCGAACGTTGGTCACCCGGGCGTAGCTGGGCAGCGGCAAGGTGGGGTGGGCGGCCGTCATAGCGTACATGTCATAGATCTCGCCGATCGAGGTGGGTCGGCCGTGATAACGGCGCCCGTACCAGGTGGCGATCCCGCGCTCGCGAAACGGCTCTATCCGCGTCATCGGCTCGTACTGTCGGCCGAAGATCACATAGGGTCGATTGGCTCGCGAATGCAGCGGCTCGGCGCGTGGCACCGCGTCCGGCACTTTCTGAAGCTCGGCAAGCGGTCGATCGCCAGGGCCATCGTCGAGATAGAACCGGCCACGCCCAGGCGACGCGGTGCCGGCCGCTGGCGGCGGCGTACCCGCCTCCGGTACAGGCGCGGGCCCGCCAGGCACGGCAGGTGGCGCACTCGAGCATGCAGCGAGGAACCCCAGCATGACGGCGGCCGCGAGCATGCAGCCAACGCGGGCGAGGGACGCCTCGCCCGACGCGCTCGCCAACGCCGTCTGCCGAAGTGAGGTTCGCCCTGCCAGCCGCATCTCAAGCCGCATCTCGAGTCGGCGTCGATACGCGTGCAGATACCGCAAGCCCTCGATCGCGCGCGGCCCGTACCAGGATGTCATTTCGCCATCAATGCCCAGCACGGGCACCCGCGCCGCCGCGCCGGCGACAAGCGCTGCACGAAGCTCGCGGCGGTCAGCCGGACGAAATCGGCACGGCTCGGACGACAGCAGGACCGCATCGGCACCCAGCGAGCCGACTGCATCCAGCGACAGCGACGGGTAGCGTGCATCACCCGGCGGCACGCACACCTCGATCCCGACACTTGCCAGCATCTTCGCAATAAAGGTCTCGGCGGACACCGTCATCCAGGGATCATTCCAGATCAGATATAGAACGCGAAGCGTGGCGCGCGGCGCCGATCGCGTCAACGCGAGTGCGCGCTCGAGCTCCGCACATAATTCACCGGCGCGGGCCTCGGCATCAAACAGGCGGCCAAAACGCCGATAGAGCTCGAAGTTATCGTCGATGGCAATCGGATGCGTGACCACCACATTGGGGATGAATTCGGACAGGGCCTCGACGGTGGGCTTTTCATTTTCATCGACATTGACGATCAGATGAGTGGGCGCGAGCCTCCTGATCTTCTCGATGTTGACCGTCTTGGTCCCGCCCACCTTCGGCACCTGGGCCAAGGCCTCGCTCGGATGCACACAGAAGCCGGTACGGCCCACCAGCCAGTCGCCGCGCCCCAGCGCACACACCAGCTCGGTAAGGCTCGGGACCAGCGAAACGATCCGTGGCGCGCTCATGAGGAATCGCCTGCGATCCGCGCCTTGCGCGGTGCGCGCGCAAAGAGCGCGTCATAGAGCCAGTTGGGCAGCGCCCGCAGCATGAGCGCGACCGCACGCATGGGTCGTGGGATCACGACAAAGGACCGACCGGCGGCAATTGCGTCGACCGCACGGCGCGCAAACGCATCAGCCGGCATCAGAAAAGGCATGCGGTAGGCGTTGACCGCTGTCATCGGCGTACGAATGTAGCCGGGCGCGATCGTCACCACGCGAATGCCGTGTTCGCGCTCCTCCAGTCGCAGCGACTCGAGGTAGGTGATTGCAGCCGACTTGCTCGCGCTGTAGGCGCCCGCCCCGGGCAAACCGCGGATGCCGGCCACGCTCGCAATCCCGACCAGCGTGCCGCGGCGCTCGGCACGTATCGCGGGCAGAAACGCGGCGAACGTATCAAAGAGCGCCACCACATTCACATCGATGATCCGACGAAACACCGGTCCATCAGCGCGCTCGGCGGTGAGGGTGCCTGCGCTGATGCCAGCATTGGCAATCACGATGTCGGGGGCGCCAAACTCGGCAACAAACCGCTCGGCCGCATCGTTGAGCGCGTCCCGATCGGTGATGTCGATGGCAAAAGTCCGGACGGTGGCCGGTGCAAGCTGAACAGCGACCTGGGCGAGACGATCAGGCCGCCGCGCCACCAGTGCGAACACCGCCTGCGGATGGCGCCGCGCATATTCAAACGCCAGCGCCTCACCCAGTCCGCTTGACGCGCCCGTGATGACCACCCGTGGGCCTGCGGCCTGGGCAGGTGACGGGCCGCCAGCGTCCGGTTGGGCCATGGCGCCGGTCCTGGGGCGCGCGCGCGCGCTTAGCCGCGCGAGCCGGCGGATTTGCGCTCGCGCGCGGCCAGCCAGTCGACCACCCGCAGCGCCGCGGTGTTCGAACCCGCCATCGAGGGCGCGGTGAGGTATTTGCCCGCCACCGCAAACGACGGCACGCCATCGATGGCATAGGCCTCGGAAATCTGCGTGCCGCGACGGGCGCGGGTACGCACCGAAAACGAGTCATAGACCTCGGCGAAGGATTTGGGATCGAGCCCCAGCACCTCGGCCATTTTCTGCGGGGTTTCCAGCCGCACCTTGTCGACATGGATGGCGTGAAAGATGCGTGGCGAAAGTTCATCGGCCTTGCCGAGCGCCACCAGCGCATAGTGCAGTTGCTGGATCCGGGTTTCGCGAAAGCTCACATGCTCCCGACGGAACACGATTTCCGGGGGCTGGCGCTTACGCCAGTCATTAAGCTCGGCCTCAAGCGAGGCGCAATGCGGGCACCAGTAAGCAAAAAACTCGAGGACCTCAACCCGTCCAGCAGGCGCTTCGACCGCCTGCACTGGATTGACCGCGCGGAAATCGCGACCGGCAACCGGCTCGCCCTGCGCCAGGGCCGGACTCGCCGACACACCGGCGCCGCCTGCGGCAAGCGCTTGAATACAGAGTCTGCGGGTGGGGTTCATGGGTTCTCCTGTCGGATCAGCGCTGTCGCACGACCGACGATTCAATGCCGTTTTCTTCAAGCCGGGCGCGCGCCCGGTTCAGATCGTCAAGGTTGACGTACGGTCCGATGCGAACACGAAACACGCGCTGACCGTTGACCTCAGCAGGCTGCACGCGCGCTTCGAGTCCGATCAGGGCGAGCTTCGCCTTCATGTTGTCGGCATCATCGGCAAGCCTGAAGGCGCCCGCCTGCAGCACATAGAGCATGCGCTCGGTGGCGGCCTCGGCCCCATCGCCTGCGGGCGCCGCGCCCGCGCTTGCCGCTGGCGCGCGATCGGGCGCAGCCGCGGGGGCGGGTGTGCCTGCAGCCGGGGTTTCACCAGCGCTCCGGGCGGCGGGTGCCGGTGCATCGGCCGGACGCTGTCGAGCAGCCGACGGGCGGTTGGGATCGGGCGCTTCAGCCGGCGTGCGCGGCTCGACGATACGGTCGCCGCTACGCACCACCTTGTTCACGAATGGCAGCGGCGCGCGGGTGACGAACACGGCCACCGCCACCGCCACCGCGAGCCCGATGACGATACCCAGCATCATGCCGAGCGCGATGCTGCCGCGCTGAAAGGCACCCATTGCCGCGTGACCGCCACGAACCCGCATTACATTTTTTCCGGCGCTGAAACACCCAGGAGCGCGAGACCGTTACGAAGCACCTGCCGCACGGCAAGAAGCAGTGCGAGCCGCGCTTCGCGAAGGCCGATATCGTCAACCAGAAATCGTTCGGAATTATAGTAAGCGTGCAGATCAGCCGCGAGTTCTTTGAGGAAAAATGCGAGCGCATGCGGCGTGAGTTCTTCGGCCGACTGCGCAACCAGTTCGGGAAACTCGGCAAGCCGGGCCATCAGCAGCGCCTCACGCGGCGCATCCAGCCGCTCGGTGAAGGCTGGCGAGGACAGCGCCTGCGCGCGGATTCGCGCTTCAAGCGCCGCCTGCGCTTCGCCCGACTGACGGCTCGCCTGCTCAAACACCGAGCAGATGCGGGCGTGCGCGTATTGCACGTAATAGACGGGGTTATCGTCGCTCTGGGAAAGCGCGAGGTCGATATCGAACACGAATTCGGAATCGGCCTTGCGCGAGACGAGGAAAAACCGCACCGCATCACGCCCACGACGCTCGGCGAGTTCGGCATCAGCCGCGCCCGGTGCGTCGGTCGTGCCCGGTGTTGTTCGTCGCACTTGCCAGGGAGGGTGTTCGCCCTCTCATCGGCCCGTGTGGGCGGCCATCCCTTCGCTCCTGCGCTGGAGCGGTGGGGGCAGCCTGGTGTTGAACAGCCTGTCGTTGATCG
>JALREG010000416.1 GCA_023253905.1 Burkholderiaceae bacterium | reverse complement strand
AGCGCGTCGTAGGCCTGGATGTCACCACTGAAGGTGACCACCCTCACCTTCAGATCCGAATTGTCCTGAATGGCCTTTGCCATCGCCTGTGTCTGGGAGTTGAGCAGCGTGCCCGGCGGCAGCGAGGCGAAGGCAATGGTCTGCGCCTGCGCCACGGAGGCGGCAAGCAGGGCGGTCAGGCCCAGGGCTGCGAGCATAGGACGCATGGGGATCTCCTCCTGATAGTGAGCGATGAAACGCCTGTTTTTTGTTTACGTTACCGGAGGAATGGCGTGGTGTATAGACCGACCCCTCGCAGGTGAGACGCGGGTGGCTTGTGAACCCGCCGCGCACGGGTTATATCTGACGGACACGCCGACCGCGCCGCGCCAGATCACTGCAAAAAGTCCCGGTACTGCCTGACGCGATTCGGCTGGGCTCCACCCGCAATGTCCGATCACCAAGCCACGGGAGACAGCGCCAATGGGTCATTTTCAAGGCCGCACCGCCATCATCACAGGGGCTGGCTCGGGTATCGGCTCGGGCATCGCTCAGGCCCTCGCCGCGCGAGGCGTCGCGGTCATGGTGGCTGACATCAACGAGTCACGCGCCGCGGCAGTGGCCCGCGCCCTCATCGAAGCCGGGGGGCGCGCGGCCCATGTTGCGGTGGATGTCTCGGATGCAGCCTCCGTGGAGGCGGCTGGCCGCGCGGTTGAGCGTCAGTTCGGACGGCTTCACTTCGTGTTCAACAACGCCGGCGTTGCCCTTCATGGCACCCCCATCGAACACATCGCGCTTGCCGACTGGCAATGGGTGATCGGGGTGAACATCATGGGCGTGGTGCACGGCCTGCGAACCTTTGTGCCGATGCTGCGCGAGCACGGTGAAAGCGGACACATCGTGAACACCGCGTCGATCGGAGGCCTGCAGGTCAATCCGGCCTGGATGACCGCGGCCTACTCCATGACCAAATATGCCGTCGTGGCGCTCTCTGAAGGACTCAGAAACGAACTGGCCGCCACGCCCATTGGTGTATCGGTGCTTTGCCCCGCTGCGGTTCAAACCGATATCACACACAGTTCACGCGAACGTCCCGAGCGGTTTGGCGGGCCCTGCGAGCGACCGCAGCAGGCCTTCATGGCACAGGCGATCGCTGACGGCTGGCCCCCACGGCGCGTGGGCGAGCGCGTCATCCGGGCGATCGAGGATAGGGAATTTCTGATCCTCACCCATAGCGCGCCCCGGCCATGGATCGAAGCGCGTCACGCGATGATCCAGAAGGCCTTCGACCGGGCCGAGTCGCTCGAAGCATCCCTGGCCGGGGAGCAGTCATGATTGCGCAGCAGTTGTTTTCACTCGCGGGTCAGGTGGCGATCGTCACCGCCGCAGCGAGCGGTCTGGGCCGGGCCTATGCCGAAGTGCTGGCCGCAAACGGTGCCCGCGTCGTGGTGACCGATATCGACGCTGTCGGACTCGACACGGTGGTTCGCAGCATCCGGGAAGCGGGCGGCGAGGCCTACGCTCGAACGCTCGACGCCGGCAGCCGTCAGGCGATCCACGATGTGACCCATCAGGTCGTGGCTGACTTCGGTCGGCTGGATATCGCGTTCGCGAACGCTGGCATCAGCGCCGGGCCCGGCTTCGCCTTCACCGAGGGCGGCCTAATGGAGAATGTACAGCCCGATACCTGGGACCGCGTGCTCGCCGTGAACCTCACCGGCGTGTTCGCCACGATCCAGGCGGCATCACGCCCCATGAAAGCGGCCCGCCAGGGGCGGATCGTGGTGACTGCCTCCATCGCCGGATTGCGCGCCGAAACGCTGGTGGGTTACGCCTACAGCGCCACCAAGGCCGCGGTCATCAATCTGGTCCGTCATGCGGCCCTGGAACTCGCACCCTTCGGAATATCGGTCAACGCCATCGCGCCGGGTCCGTTCGTGACCAACATTGCCGGCGGCCGGATGCGAGACGCATCGGTTCGCGAACGGTTTTCCCAGTTGATCCCCATGCAGCGAGTGGCCCAGCCCGATGAAATCAAGGGACTGGCACTGCTGCTCGCTTCAAACGGGGCAAGCTACATGACCGGTACCGTCATTCCGATTGACGGGGGAGCAACGGCGGGTGCCTGAAACGCAGATCCCAAGGCATTAACGTCAGCCGCGACGAACCACGCCCTCGCCCACCGCGGCCACCGACTGCCAGGGGCCGCTGAAGAATGGGTCACCCAGCAGGTAGGCGCGTAGCATCGGCAAGGCATCAAAGCCCCAGAATATCTGGCCGTCCACTTCGAACGCGGGCACGCCAAACACGCCCCGTGCAATCGCGGCGTCGGTGTTGGCACGGAGCGCCGCCTTCACGTCGGCGCCGTCAGGCGAAAAGCTTGGCGAGACCTGGGCGGTGAGCATATTCAATCGCCCGGGGTCGTCTGCCGCCGCACCGCCCACCCACACATGCCTGAAGAGCCGTGCGCACACCTCGTGGCTTGCCGTGCCCGACACGGTTTCTGCGCAGGCAAGTGAGAGCCGCAGGAGCCCTAGTGGATTGAACGGATGCTGGCGCGGCATGTCGAGCGCGATTGAATGCTGCCTCGCCTGCCACAGCACCTGCCGGTAGGTCCAGTCACGCTTGGGTGCGATTTCAGCGGGCCCGAGCTGGCCGTAATGCCTGAGGATGCCGGCGAACAGGACAGGCCGATAAATCACTTCTGCATCCACGCCAGCCAGCGCGCGCGGCCAGGCCTCGAACGCCAGATAGGCGTAGGGGGAGATGAAGTCCAGATAAAAGACGACGGTTTTCATGGCCAGAGGTTGCAACGACCCCTGAACACTCAGTCACTCGCCACAATCGCGTTCCGGCGGATGAACGCACCATACGCCTGCCGCTCGGCACGAAGGGCCTGAACCAGCTCAGCCTGGGTCTCCTGAACCGTGACCAGCCCCTGTGATTCGACCCGGGCCGTGAAAGCGGGCGAGCGGTGGATGGCCGCGGCTTCACCCGCCATCCGCTCGATGATGGCTGCGGGCGTGGCACTCGGCGCGACCAGCGCGAACGCACTGGGCGCGCTGCTGTCGGCGAACCCGAGACTGGCCAGCGTGGGTACGCCCGGCAGGAGTGGGCTTTCCCGGTCGGTCACCACGGGAATCACCTTGCCCGAACGGAGATGGGGAAGCGCCGATGCCAGGTCGGGCAACATGAACTGAATCTGCCCCCCCAGCAGATCCTGGTAGGCCGGCCCCACGCCCTTGTAGGGCACATGCAGGAATCGTGCACCGGTCTTTTCCTCGATCATGCGCACGCCCAGATAGGTGGGACTGCCCGTGCCCGCCGAGCCGTAAGAATACCGGCCGGGCTCGAGGCGCCCGGCCGCGACCCACTCGGCCAGGGTGCGGGGTTTGAAGGAGGGGTGAACCACCAGAAGCAGCGGCCCCATCACCCGCACGATGGGCACAAAATCGCGCTCGGCATCGTAGGGAAGCGAGGCGTAGAGGCTCGGGTTGATGGTGAGGGCCGGATTGGCCGACACCAGAAATGTGTAGCCATCGGGCGGGGCCTTAGCCGCGGCGGCGGCACCGATGTTGCCGCTCGCGCCCGGGCGGTTTTCCACCACGAAGGATTGCCGGAACGCCTCCCCCAGCGCCTGCGCGAGGAGGCGCGCATAGAGGTCGGTACCTCCGCCGGGGGACGAAGGAACGATGAAGCGCACCGGGCGCGCAGGCCAGACTTCCTGGGCGCGGGAGGGTCCTGCAGCCGCCAGCGCAGTCAGCGCGGCGGTTCGAACAAAAGCCCTGCGAGAAACTGCCCGGTCGCGTTCAAAGTTCACGGCCCAGCCTCCTGTCGACCGAATAGGGTCCGCCCCCCTTCCACCAGATTGCGAGGGTGATCAGCCCCCACAACAGTACAAACTCATAACCGCGGTTCAGCCAGGCGAAGCCGTTGGGCAGATAGAGCATGAAGATGATCGCCATCTCGATCGTCACAGCCGCCGCAAAAAACCGGGTGAACACGCCCGCTGCGATCGCAAGCCCGCCCACGAACTCCACCAGAATGAGGGTGTAAACCACCAGCAGCGGGTAGGCGTAACCAAGCTTCGCGAAGGTGGGCGCCACCGCTTCCGGCCCGTTCGCGATCTTTCGCCATCCGTGGACGGCCAGGATCAGGCCCGCGGCGCAGCGGATCAGCAGCCATGACAAAGGTTCGAGCCGATCGTAAAGGGGCTTGAGAACCGGGAATAAGAGCTTGGGCTGCGAAGGCTCGGCGCTTGCGCCATCTGGCGCCGCACCGTCACGCACAGCGGAATGGGAGCTGGTCTCATTCATGGCGGGCTACTGTTTCATCACTGCGCTGTGGCATAGCGCCCGATCCAGTCAAGCGAACGACGAATCGACGGCTGCGGGTCATGTCCGGTCGCAAGAACCGACACGATCAGATGCTCGCACCCTGCGACCTCGATGAACGCGTCGAGCTTGCGTGCACACGCGCTCTCGTCGCCATGAATGACGGTGGCATCGATCATCGCCTGCGACCACCGTGCCTCGCGCGCCTCAGGCAAGCCCGCGGCCGCGAACATTTCCTGGTAGTTCGGAAGCCGGGGATAGTAGGTCAGGCTGCGCTCGACCGCGGCATGCAACGCCGCCTCATCCTGCGTGAGCGCGAGAAACACCTGCCCGATCATGGGCGGGCGCGCACGGCCGACGCGCTCGGCGCCGCGCACCATGGCCGGCGTAGCGACATCGCGGATGTAGCGGGCCGGGCACAACCAGGTAATCGCGCCGTCGGTCATTTCCCCGGCGAGTTCGAACGACCCTGCGCGTAGCGCCGACACCATGAGCGGTACATCGGCGCCGTTCGCAAGCGTGGCTTCCAGCGTGTATCGCTTGCCGGCAAACTTCACGGTCTCGCCGGCAAGAAGCCCCTTCACGATGGCAACGAATTCGCGCAGATGCTCGAGCGGACGCTCATAGGGAATTCCATAGCGGGTCTGGATGGTGGGAGCGTGGCTGGGTCCGAGACCAAGCCGGAAACGCCCCGGCGCGAGCGAGGCGATATCGACAGATTGCTGCGCGACCACCACCGGGTTACGGGGAAAGGTGGGCACCACCGCAGTCCCCATGCGGATGCGGCTCGTGGCGGGCGCGGCGGCCGCGAATACGGTCAGCGCATCGGGTCCGGCCCCGGTGGTGAGCCAGAAGGCAGGAACCCCTGCAGACTCCGCATGCAGAATTGCATCAAACAGATTTTTTGCATTGCCAACATGGACGCTGGTGCCAATTTCCACTTTCATGGGATCTCCTGGGGCCTGCGACGGTCGGTGCGCCGTCGGAAAGGCCGTTAATCTACCCGCTCCATGCCGCGCGTACGAATCACTGCGGCTGCGGATGGCCCCTTGAGCATCGAAACGAAGGCAGCGCCTGCCACAGCCTGGGCGGACGCGCGAGCAAGCGCCGCGGCGTACACGGTGTAGTTCTGAATGCTGTCCGGCAACGGCCCCACCAGCTCCGCGCCCGCAACCGGCAGAATTTCGCTGATCTGATGGATGGCCAGATCGGCCTCACCCGTGACCAGCCGCTCGGCTACCAGACCGCCTGGCACCAGAACAGCACGCGGCCTGAGGGTGTCGGCGATCCCCATCCGCTGAAACAGTCCATCGAGATAAATGCCGCTCGATCCCCCCGCTTTGGGATCGATGAACGCAGGGGCACGCGCGCCCAGGACGGCCTCGCGAAATTGCTCCACGGTCCGAATGTCGGGCCGGGGGCTACCCCGCTTCACCGCCACACCAATGGCTACGCGGGCTACGGGCCGGATCGACGACGCATCAATACGGCCCTCGTCGGCGAGGGCTTTTAGCGTGCCGGGCGGTGCAACGATGACGTCCCAGGTTTCCCCAGCTCGCATGCGCCGGAGAATCTCACCCGCCGTCCCGTTGTCCACACGCAAAGCCTGTCGCTGCTCGGCCTCAAAGGCTGCCGCAAGATCGACCACGACCGGTTTGAAGGCGCCCGCGCTCAGCACCTGCAGGGGCTGCGCTGACACATGCGGCGTAGCGACTGCCAGAAACATGCTGCAGAATACGGCCAGGCAGGGACCGAACCATGGGTTGAATCGCTGGGTCATCGCAGAACTCACTGGTCAATTTTCAGGCTGCGGATTACGTCACGGAACTGATCCATCTGTCGGCGCAGGATGGCATCCTGCTCCGCAGGCGATGAGCCCACCGACTGAGCCCCCATGCCTGAGAACCGCTTGACGATATCGGGCTGCCGCACCACCGCCGCCACCTCCTGGCTCAGTTTTTCGACGATGTCACGCGGCGTTTTAGCAGGCAGGAACAGGCCATTCCAGCCTTCCAGCTCGAGTTCGGGAAAGCCCAGTTCACGAACCGTAGGCACATCGGGCAAGGCGGATGTTCGCTGCGAGGCGTGAGAGGCCAGCGCCTTGAGCGTGCCCGCGCGGATTTCCGCAAGCGACGTGGACAGCTGGTCACCCCCCACCTGAATCCGGCCCGACAACAATTCCTGCTTGAGCGGCGCGGCACCGCGAAACGGGACATGCTGCATGTCGACGCCCGCCGAACGCTTGAATGTTTCGCCAAGCACATGCATGGCCGAACCCGGGCCAGTGGATCCAAAGTTATATTGCAGGCTGCGATCGTTTTTGAGCAGCGCGGCGAGTTCGCGCAGGTCACGGGCCGGTACCGAGGGATGCGCGGTCATGACCAGGGGAACATACACTGCAATCGACACCCCGGCGAAGTCGGTGTCGACATTGAACGGCGAGCGGTTGGCGAGCGCCTGCGCCACCGATGACAGCGGGAAGGTGATGTTGTGCATCAGCATGGTGTGGCCATCGGGCGGTGCCTTGGCCACTGCATCGGCGCCAATCGCCCCTCCGGCTCCCGCGCGATTCTCGATCACCACAGGCTGACCCAGGGTCTCGCTCAGACGCTGACCCACGACGCGCGCCACCACATCGGTCGTGCCTCCCGCGGGGAAGGGCACCACGATCTTGAGCGGCCGCGATGGAAAGGTCTGGGCGCGCACTGCCGGGGCGATCAGGGGCAGCGCAGCGCCCGCCGACAAGCGGAACAGCTGACGGCGGCCGGGACGAGCGGGTGAACCGTTCGATGAAATGGAATCAATCATGCCTGTCTCCTCATGCCGTCTGTGCGGCGTTAAAGATGCGACAGGCAAGCATACGACGCTTATCGGACAGGCTCCAGCCCCACCACATATTCATGGATTTTCCCTGGGGTGGTGAACCAGACCTGCCCACGGTCGCGCGCCTGCGCCAGGCCCTGCAGCGCGCGCCGTAAATGCTTCAACCGATGCGGCTGACCGACGATATAGGGGTGTAGCGCGATGCCCATCACCAGCGGCTGAGCGCGCGACTGGATCAGCATTTCGTCGAACTGGTCGAGGATCATGTCGGCGAAGGCCGGCGCCGTCATCTGTCGCGCGATGATCATCGGAATGTCATTCAGTTCCTGCGGATAGGGCACGGCCCATAGCGCACCCGAACGCGTTCGCATGGGTAGCGGCTGGTCATCATGACACCAGTTAAGCGTATAGCGATACCCCGCCTCGGCAAGGAGATCAGGGGTGACCGCGCTTTCAGATATCCAGGGCGACAGCCACCCCGCTGGTACCACGCCGCTCTCCCGCTCAATTCGCGCCCGGCAAGCCTGGATCATCGCTCCTTCGGCTTCAGCACTCATCTCGCCCTGCCGGACCGAATTGGTATGGCCATGCCCGATCAGTTCGTCGCCACGCGCTACGCAGGCGGCGATCAAATCGGGGCAGTGATCATAGAGCGCAGTGTTGATCAGCGTGCCTGCGGGCAGCTCGAGCGCATCAAAGAGTTCAAGGCAACGCCAGGCCCCCACCCGGTTGCCATACTCGCGCCAGCTGAAGTTGAGCACGTCGGGCTCGGGCGACGGCGGTCCCAAGCGGGCGCCCAACCCCTCGCCAAATGCAAAGTGTTCGATGTTGAAGCCCAGATACACCGCAAGGCGCGCCCCGCCCGGCCAGGTGTAGTCGCTGCGCCGGTTGATGGGCTGGTAATCGAATCGGTGGTGATGGCGCAAGGCGGCGAGCGGGGAGTCGGCTGACACACACTTCTCCTGGAAAAGAGTTCGGACACGACGATCATGGTTCGGAACTTGCTGCAACGAAAAAGCTTTCACCGAACCGGAGCACGAGATTCCATCATGCATCAAGCAAGAACAGTACTCATCACCGGCGGCGCAATCGGCATTGGGCGCGGCACTGCGTTGGCGTTTTCGAGGACCGGTCATCATGTCGTCGTCACCGACATCCTCGAGCGCGAAGGACAGGATCTGGTCGCTGCCATCCAGGCCGAGGGTGGCAGCGCAAGCTTCCACGCGCTTGATGTTCGCTCCACCGCGCGCGCCGACGAAGTCGTGCGGGCGGTGATCGAGGCGCGAGGCGGCATTGACACGCTGGTGCTGAACGCCGGGATCGCCCACAAGGTTCCCCTCGCCCAACTGACTGACGAGCGTTGGGATCACACAGTCGATATTGATTTAAAAGGGATGTTTCGCGTGGCGCGCGCGGCGCTCCCACACATGCGGAAGCGCCGAAGCGGCTCGATCGTGTGCCTCACGTCACTGATGGGAGTGGCCTGGGGCTGGACTGAGCATGTTCATTACTCGGCCGCAAAATCCGGCGTGATTGGACTGATGCGGGGGCTCGCGGCCGAGGTCGCCCCAGACGGCATCCGGGTGAACGCCGTATCGCCGGGTTATGTGCGAACGGCACAGCTGCTCTCCGAAGAGCATTCACTGGGACCAGCGGGCGTGGAGGAGGCTGCCCGGCGGGTTCCGCTCGGACGGGTCGGTGAACCCGACGATATCGCCCAGGTCATTGTCTTTCTGGCCTCCGATCAGGCGCGTTATGTCACCGGACAGGTGATCGTGGCCGATGGCGGCCTTGCCATCTGTCCCCAATAACCCGATACCCCTAACAAGCGCCGGGGCACCTGCACCTCAACGCAGCGCATTGCATCGCGAGACCAAAACGCCGCACCAAACCAAGGCGCCAATCGGCGACATCGCCCCGAGCCGGTGCGACGCTTGCCGCCCCGCCCCTGCGCTGGCGTGGCATAGACATTGCGGGGGCACTGAGTTCCTTTCCGTCCCACCGACAGGAGTTTCTGAATGAAGCATCGTGTGCTTTCCGCCTTGATCGGCGCCGCCGGTCTGTCTCTCGCCCTCGGCACAGCATCCGTACAGGCTGCAAAGCCATGCGTGGGCGCATCACTACCCATCACCGGGCCCACGGCCTGGGCGGCAGACTCCATTCGCATGGGAGTTGAAGTGGCCATGGCCGAAATCAATGCCAAAGGGGGCGTACTCGGGCAACGCCTGAATTTTGTGGCGTATGACGACGCTGGCCAACCGCCGCGCGGTGTCGACAACGCGCGCCGGATCGCCGAATCCGATGACTGCATCGCGATGTTCGGCGGCTGGCACTCGGGCGTCGCACTCGCAGTCGTGGAGCCCGTACACGATGCACAGATCCCCTATATTGCGGTGATCTCGGCCGGCACGAAAATCACCGAAAACGATCGCAAGCCCAACTATATGTTCAGGGTGTCGATGTTCGATCGCTGGCAGGCCCTCGCGCTCGTTCGAAAGAGCAAGGAGGTCTCCAAGACCGGCAATATTGGCGTGTTGTACGAGGACACGGGTTGGGGCCAGGGTGCCGTGCCCGATCTCAAAGCAAGTGCCAGCGCCGAGGGCGCGAAGGTGGTTGGCTATGAGGTCTTCAAGTGGGATGACCGCGACATGTCGGCCCAGCTGATCAGGCTGCGGGACGCCGGCGTCGACACCATCATTCTTTACTCACGCGATCTTGAAGCCAACCAGATTCTTCGTTCGATGCAGCGAATCAATTACTCGGCCAAGATCGTCTCGGCGTGGGGCAACACCGGCACGCTCGGCGAGCTCGCAGGTCCGCTCGCCAACGGCATGATCGTTCTCCAGACCTTCACCTGGATGGGTGACCTCAAGCCGCGTCAGAAAGTGGTGCTTGATTCGATCGTGAGCCGCTACAAGCTCAAGTCGCCGGAGGACATCAAGCATGGGTCGGGCGCGGCCAATGCCTATGATGCGGTGTACATCCTTGCCGAGGCGATCAAGCTCGCGGGCAGTTATGACCGCAAGAAAGTTCGCGATGCGATGTTCAAGGTCAATCACGAAGGCATCGTGCAGAAATATGCGCCGGCTTTCACACCCGACCGGCATAACGCGATCCTGCCCGAGAACTATGTCTGGACTGCCTGGCACGACGGCAAGATCCTCCCGCTCGGCCAGACGCCTTACGCCAAATAAAGCGTTGCAATTCCAACTTCCCGCGCCGGTCGCGACCGCCGGCACGGGGAGCCGGGTTGCGCCTGAAAAATGACTGCAGTCATCCAGTACACACTCTCCGGCTTGGTGATCGGGGGCCTCTACGCGATCGTCGCGCTCGGGTTCTACATCATGTGGTCGGCCGTCCGCGCAGTGAATTTTGCGCACGGCGATACGCTGATGCTGGGATCGGTGCTGTCGGTCGTCCTGATGTGGTCGGGCGTACCGCTCCTGATCGGCATTCCACTTGCCATCCTGGCCACTGCGGTGTTCGGCCTCTTCATCGAACGCATTGCGGTGCGTCCACTCAACCATGGTCCGTCCTCGATCGGCTGGATGCTCTCTACGATCGCTATCGGGCTGATGCTCGAGGCGTTCGTTACGGTGACCTTCGGCGCCGATCCACGGTCCCTACCGTCGCCCCTCATGCAGACACCGATTGCGATAGGCGGTGCCGGCATCTTCCCGCATGAGCTGCTGGTACCGGTTGTAGCGATTGCGCTTCTAATCCTTCTCGACTGGTTCTACCGTGCGACGATGACCGGTCGCGCGATGCGCGCGATTGCGCAGAAGCCAGTCGCTGCGGGTCTGATGGGGATAGACGTTCGACGCATGGCGCTTTTGTCGTTCGCAGCGGCGGCCGCACTCGGGGCGTTCGCCGGTATTCTCGCTGCCCCCATCATTCAGGTTTCGGCTGCAATGGGACTGTTGCTGGGTCTCAAGGGCTTTCTGGTGGCCATCATCGCGGGCATGTCGAACGCCCGGGGCATCGTGATCGTAGGCTTTGCCTATGGCGTCCTGGAGCGCTTCATCGAGGGATTCGGAAACACGTCGCTTCGCGAGGTGCTGGGCTTCGGCATCATGATTCTGCTACTGCTCGCTTTTCCGAACGGCCTGTTCGGCAAGCGCGAGGTGAATAAGGTATGAGGCTGCGCTCGCTTGTCTCGGGTGGCCTGCTCTCGTCGCTAGGGGTGGCGGGTGCGCTCTGCGTGGTGCCTTTGCTGGTTGCCAACACCTTCCAGCTTCGCGTGGTGATGCTGTTCCTCATCTATGCGCTGGTGGCCCTGGGTCTCAACCTGCTGGTCGGACTGGTGAGCCTGGTTTCACTTGGACAGGCGGGGCTCTACGCGCTGGGGGCCTACACAGTCGCCATTCTTGCCACCAAAACCGGCGCAGGCTTCTTCCCTGCGATGCTGGGTGCGACGGTTGTCACCGCGATCGCTGGGGTCGCGCTCGCTTACCCCACCGTGCGCGTACGTGGGGTCTACCTTGCCGTGGTCACCATCGCGTTCGGCCTGATCGTGCAAAACGTGGCGATCGACTGGCGCGCGCTGACCGGCGGTACGCTTGGAATCTCGAACGTCCCCCGCATCGATCTGGGTACCGGACCGCTTAACACGCGTGACCTCTACTGGTTGATCGCCGCTGTCACTTTTGCAGGGTTCGTGGTTCATCACAACCTGATGCACTCGCGCGTTGGCCGCGCGATGCGCGCGGTCGCGCAGTCCGAGACTGCAGCGCGCGCACTGGGCATCGACCCGATTCGCCAGCGCGTGCTCGCGTTCGTACTCTCATCGGTCTTCGCAGGTATCGCAGGCGGCCTCTACGCGTACCTCAATCGCTACGTCAACCCAGATACCTTCAGCTTCTCCGATTCGATCCGTTTCCTGTTGATGGTGATTCTGGGGGGTGCCGGCACCACCTTCGGTCCGTTGATTGGCGCCGGCGTTCTCACCTGGATTCCCAATCTGCTACAGGCCTTTGGCAAGTGGCAGCTGTTCGCCTACGGTGCGCTCCTGGCGCTGGTGATTTTCTTCCTGCCGAAGGGCATCGCCGGATCGGTCCGAGATCTGTGGATGAGGTTGCGCCACGGCCGGACCCAGGCCACCCGGGAGGCAGGAGCCTGGCCGCGTCCTTCAGCAGCAATCGATACGCTCCTCAAGGTCGAGGCGCGAGTCCGCGGGCCGGTGCTGCAGACCCGGGGCCTCACGATTCGGTTCGGCGGCCTGTCCGCAGTATCGGGCGTTACCCTCGACATCGAGCGAGCCACCGTTCACGCCATCATCGGACCCAACGGCGCGGGCAAGACCACCATGCTGAACGCGCTCTCAGGTTTTTATGCGCC
This sequence comes from Burkholderiaceae bacterium, assembly GCA_023253905.1. The sequence continues at coordinate 3,281 of JALREG010000416.1, read as the reverse complement.
GACCGAAGGCAGTGTCACGCTTCTGCAGGATGAGGTCGGAGGACGTTCGAGTGACCGGATCGCGCGAAGCGGCCTCACGCGAACTTTTCAGAACACCGAGCTGTTTGGCGACATGACGGTGGAGGAAAACGTCCTGATCGGATTCCATGCGCGCAGCACCGCCGGCTTCCTGTCCACCCTGTTCCGGCTGCCCGGCTTTCATCGAGAATCGCGCCGGCAGCGCGAACGCGCAGCGCTCCTTCTCGACTACGTGGGCTTGTCCGCGTATCGGGATGAGACAGCAGGCAATCTGGCCTTCGGCCACCAGCGGCGCCTGGAGATTGCGCGAGCCCTCGCCATGTCTCCGGAAATTCTGCTGCTGGACGAACCCGCCGCGGGGCTCACCCACACCGAGATCGATGAACTGATCGCGCTGATTCGCGATCTGAAGCGCCTCGGCGTCACGGTGGTGCTGGTCGAGCATCATGTCGACATGATCATGGCGGTGTCCGACCATGTCACCGTGCTTGACTACGGTGAGGTGATCGCATCGGGCGCACCCGCTTCAGTGCGGGACGACCCGAAAGTGATCGAAGCCTATTTCGGGGCGAGCCTGACAGCCTCCGGGGAGTCCGCATGAGCACGCAGTCCACCCCGAGCAGCCCGCTTCTGCGCGTGACCGACCTCGGGGTCGCATATGGTCGCGTCCGGGCGGTACAGTCGGTCAGCCTCGAGGTGGGTGCCGGTGAGTTCGTTGCCGTCATCGGCTCAAATGGCGCGGGCAAGTCATCGACCATGAAGGCCATCTCGGGCGTGCTCGCGCCCGTGGCGGGCAGGATCGAATTCAACGGTACCGACGTAACGGGTCTGCCTTCCCATCGCCTGGTTCGGGCGGGTCTCGCCATGGTTCCGGAAGGGCGTCAGGTGTTCGCCGAACAGACCGTCGAGGACAACCTGCGCCTGGGCGCGTTCGTGTTCGCAGCCACACCCGCCCGTATCGACGAGGCGGTCGAGCGCGGCTTCACCCTCTTTCCCAGGCTCGCCGAGCGCCGCGCGCAGGCAGCGGGATCGCTATCGGGCGGAGAGCAGCAGATGCTCGCGATCGCGCGCGGTCTCGCATCGAGCCCGAAACTGCTGGTCATCGATGAGCTCTCGCTGGGATTGGCGCCGCGCGTACTCGAAATGCTCTTTCCAGTGCTCGAGTCCCTCAACCGTGACGGCCTTGCCATCCTTTTGGTTGAGCAGCTCGCCACGCAGGCGCTTGCTGTGTCACACCGAGCCTATGTCATGGAAACCGGCAGGGTCACCCTGAGCGGTCGTTCGGCCGATCTGGCGCGCGACCCCGCCGTGCGGCAGGCCTATCTCGGGCGGGCTTGACTCACCGGAGCCGCCAGTCACGCCGACCCTCGGCGTGCGCTTCGATCCAGGCCCAGTCATAACCGACCCCCAGGCCCGGCCCGGTCGGCACCGGCATGCAGCCGTCGGCAGGCAGATCGGCTTCATGATCGGAATACCCGCAGGTGTAGACCGGCGCGATGAGATTGGGCATGCCGGGGCCGGTGAGCGCAAGTTCATAGAAATGCGTGTTACGCGTGGCTGCCACGCAGGCGCGGTGCGCCGGACCACAGGCATGAAATTGCACATCAATGCCCAGCGCCTCAGCAAGGTGTGCGCATTTCATGGCGCCGGTGATGCCAAGGTCGTATTCGGGATCGAGGTGGAACATGTCGCAGGCGCCCGCCACCGCATAGGCCGCTTTCATCTCAGCGCCTCGGATGTGTTCGGTGATCATGAGCGGCGTCTTGAGTTTTTCGCGAAGAATTTTAGATCCGGTGATCGAGCGCGCCGAATCGCGATACGGGTCCTCATACCAGAAGGCACCGATTTCATCGCACACATGACCCAGCCTGAGCGCATCGAGGTGCGTACGCAGTTCGCAGCCGGGATCGACCATCACTTCCATTCGGTCGCCGATCGCTGCACGGACTGCGCGAAGCGTCGCCGATTCGCGCCGCACGTCGCCGTCATGCCAGCCATGCACCTTGAAGCCATGAAAGCCGCGCTCAGCGCAGGCTACCGCATAGTCTGCAAAGGCCTGCGGCGAGTCGAGTCCGCCAGGAGCATCCTGCCCGTGATGCGTGCTCGCATAGGTTCGAAGGCGGGTTCGCCAGGCCCCCAGCATGGTCGCAACCGACATGCCGTATTTTCGGCCCACCAGGTCCCACAGCGCGATATCGATCGGCCCGTGCCCCATGCCGTCATAGGCGCGAAGCTCGCGCTTGAAATCATCGTAGATCTGCTCGCGGTGCTCGGGATCACGCCCCAGCAGATGCGGAGCGAGCATGAGGGTCTGGCCGAGCGCTCCCTGTGTACCGACCCAATGGGTGACATAGCCCCCCTCGTGCCCATCGTCGGTGCGGATGCGCACCGCGTAGCGCATCACCCGAAGCCTCGCGCCCTTTTCAAACTGCAGGTTGCTCACGCCCATGGCGGCATGCGCGCCCAGGCCCAGATCCGCAACCTCGAAGTGGAAGGGAATGACCGAGACTTCGGTGATGCGCGACATAACGCCCCCGATCAGTTGTTGAGCGTGATGCCGGCCGCCTTGATGACCTGCCCCCAGCGGGCAATCTCGGCCACCATGTACTTGCCGAATTCATCCAGCGTCATGTTGGGCGCACTCGAGAGCCCAATCTGGGTGAGCCGCTCCTGAAACTCCTTGCTCGAGGTCACCGCATGCACACCCTTGTAAACATGCTCAAGCACCGCCTGCGGCGTTTTCGGAGGCGCAAGAATGCCGACCCATGCATCGGCGTTCACCGGAAAGCCCTGCTCGGTCATGGTCTGCACCTGCGGCGCCCCCACGTGGCGGTTGGGCGATGAGATGCCATAAGCGGTGACCTTGGAAAGCGCCGGGATCACCACGACGGCCGGTGCCATCATCACGTCGTTCTGCCCGGCCATGACCGCCTGGAAGGCCGGTGCGGCACCCTGAAAGGGTACATGCAGGATGTCGAGCTTACCGGCCTGGGCCTTGAACATTTCCATCGCGGCCTGCGACGTGCTGCCCACGCCCCATGACGCGAAGTTGAGCTTACCGCCTCGAGCGAGCGCGACCAGCTCCTTCAGGTCCTTGGCGGGCAATCCCGGACGCCCCACCAGTATGAAGTTGACCACCGCCACCGGCGCGACCGCACGGAACTCGTGCGCCTGATAGCTCATCTTGGTGTAGACGTTGGGGTTGATGGAGTTGGTATCTGCAGTGGCCATCAGCAACGTGTAGCCATCGGGCGGCGAATTGA
>JALREG010000387.1 GCA_023253905.1 Burkholderiaceae bacterium | reverse complement strand
GCGGTTACAGGCAGCCCGCGCTGCCCGGTACCGGCCGTCAGCGGAGTGCTGGAGGTGAACCTGCTCAAAGCAGCAGCGACGGTGAGCAGCTTTACGCTCCTGTCCCGGATCACCGGGCTGATTCGTGAAACGCTGATCGCGACCCTGTTTGGCGCATCCGCCGCCACTGACGCGTTTTTCGTGGCTTTCCGACTGCCCAACATGTTGAGGCGGCTCTTCGCTGAGGGCGCGTTCTCGCAGGCATTTGTTCCTATGCTCGCCGAGCGCAAGCTTCAGGCGGAACAGGGCAGTAGCGAACAGGCGCGAGCCTTTGTTAGCCGGGTCGCGACCGCACTTTTCTGGTCGCTTCTCGCGGTCACGGTGGCGGGCATTTTTGGCGCGCCACTCCTGGTCTGGCTGATGGCAGCCGGCCTGGAGCCTTCAGCCGAGGCGGCTGCCATCCTGATGACCCGCTGGATGTTTCCCTACATCCTGCTCATCTCGTTAGTCGCGCTCGCCGCGGGTATTCTGAACACCTGGAAGCGTTTCGCCGTACCGGCCTTCACGCCGGTACTGCTTAACGTGGCCATGATTGCCGCGGCGCTCGCCCTCTCCTCGCGCGTCGATCCGCCGGTGCTTGCGCTCGCGGCAGGGGTGATGGCCGGCGGCGTGGCCCAGCTTGCGCTGCAGTGGCCGGCGCTCACGCGCATCGGCATGCTGCCCTCGATCGGACTGAATCCGTTTGCGGCGTTTGCCGATCCTGACGTTCGCGCCATCCTTGTTCGGATGGGACCGGCTGTGCTCGCGGTATCGGTGGCCCAGTTAAGCCTGGTCATCAACACTCACATTGCCTCGCGGCTCGCGCCCGGCAGCGTGAGCTGGGTTTCTTTTGGTGACCGACTCATGGAATTTCCAACGGCGCTGCTCGGCGTGGCGCTGGGAACCGTCCTGCTGCCCTCCCTCGCACGAGCCGGCCAGCGCAGCGACACCGGTGAATACACGGGCCTCCTCGACTGGGGGCTCCGACTGTGTGTGATGTTGTCGATCCCCGGCATGGTCGGGCTCGCGCTGATGGCCGAACCCCTTACCGCGCTGCTTTTTCACTACGGGCGGTTCGACGCACACGACGTCGCCATGACCCGGCAAGCGGTGCTCGCCTACTCGGTGGGGCTCCTGGGCCTGATCGCGGTCAAGGTACTGGCCCCGGGGTTCTACGCGAGGCAAGACATCCGTACACCGGTCAAGATCGCACTGGTGGTGCTCGTCGCCACCCAGCTCATGAACCTGATCTTCGTTCCCTGGCTCGCTCACGCCGGTCTTGCACTCTCGATCTCGGTGGCCGCCTGGTGCAACGCGGCGCTGCTGTTACGCGGACTGCTCAGAAACGGCACCTACCAACCCGCCGCCGGTTGGGGCATGTTTGCGTTGAAGGTGTTGGTCGCTGCGGCTGCGATGGCCCTGCTGCTCGTCGTGAGCGTGCCTCGTTTTGACTGGATCGGCCTGCAGGCCTCACCCGTGCTGCGAGCGGTGCTGGCGCTGTCACTGGTCACACTTGCGGCCGCCACCTATCTGGGGGCACTCCTCCTGATGGGCTTGAGACCGAGGCAGTTCCTGCGCAGGGACTGAACGCCGGCGCGGGGGCACAGTCCGAAAATCCGGTACCCTCGCGAGCCATCACGCGGTACGACCCTCACGGAGACTTCGATGCGGATAGTGTTCATTGGCGGCGGCAACATGGCCACCGCGCTGATCGGTGGGCTGGCCGGCAAGACCCCGAACGCCGCGCAAATATCGGTTGTCGACCCGGTTGCTCCGCAGCGTGAGCAGTTGCAGTCGCGGTTCGGCGCGCGCTGCTTCGCGGCGCCCGAGCAGGCCGCTTTGAACGCCGATGTGGTGGTGCTCGCGGTCAAGCCCCAGCAGATGCGGGAGGCCGCTCAAGCCTGCGCAGCCTGGGTGTCAGACCAGTTGGTGATCAGCGTTGCCGCAGGCATCCGGATTGCTGACCTTCAGCGCTGGCTTGCCGGCCACCGGCGCATTGTTCGGGCCATGCCCAACACGCCAGCGCTGATCGGGCTGGGGATCACGGGTCTGTGTGCTGCGCCGGAAGTGGCTGCCGATGACCGGGCTACCGCTGAATCGATCCTGCAAACCGTGGGCGAGACGCTGTGGGTCGAAGACGAGTCGCTGATCGATGCCGTGACTGCGGTGAGCGGAAGCGGCCCAGCCTATGTGTTCCGTTTCATCGAAGCCATTGAGCAGGCAGGTATCAAGCTCGGTTTATCGCCATCTGATGCGCGCAAGCTCACTCTCGCCACGTTTCGCGGCGCTGCTGAACTCGCTGTCCGTTCATCGGAGCCGCCTTCGATTCTTCGCGAACGTGTGACCTCCAAGGGCGGCACGACGGCCGCAGCGCTGGCGGTGATGGAGGAAGCGCGTCTGGGCGCCTGGATGGAGCAGGCCCTGGCAGCCGCGGCCCGTCGCGGCGCTGAGCTGGGCGACGAATTCGGGCGATAGGTGCAACCGCCAGGCGCCGGCGCCGGGTTCAGCGCCAGGCGCCTCCTAGCCAGGCGTCGGCCAGCACGCCCGCAAACACCGCGGCCCCCAGCCAGTTGTTGTGATTGAACGCCCGGAAGCAGCCCTCTCGACTACGCGACCGGATAAGCGTGTAGTGATAGGCGGCAATCAGTGCAGCGACGGCAAGCCCTGAGAAATAGGCCGGTCCGAGTCCTTCGAGCGCGCCGACCCAGCCAAGCAATACGAGGGTGAGCGCATAGCACGCCACCACCGCCAACAGATCGAAACGTCCGAAGGTGATCGCCGAGGTGCGGATCCCGATCCGCAGATCGTCATCGCGATCGACCATCGCGTACTCGGTGTCATAGGCGATCGCCCACGCGACGTTGGCAGCGAGCATCACCCAGCCCGAGAGCGGTACGGTGCCCAGCACCGCCGCGTATCCCATGGGGATCCCAAAGCCGAAAGCGATACCGAGATACGCCTGGGGAATCGCAAGGAACCGCTTGGTGTAGGGGTAGCTCGCCGCCAGAAACGCAGCCACGCCGGCGAGCGCCCAGGTGAGTGGATTGAACGGCCAGACCAGCGGGAGCGCCAGAAGCGAAAGCACCACAAACACCGCCACCGCTTCCCAGGGCGCGATCAGCCCTGCCGTGAGCGGCCGGTCACGGGTGCGTTTGACGTGACGATCGAAGTCGCGATCGGCAAAGTCGTTGATGGCGCACCCCGCCGACCGCATGAGAAGGGTGCCAAGGCAAAACGCGAATACGGTGTAGACATCGGGGCGCCCCGAACTGGCGATAAAGACCGCCCACAAGGTGGGCCACAGCAGCAGCAGCGTGCCGATTGGCTTGTGCAAGCGCACCAGCCGCCAGTAAAGGCCTAGCCGGTCGATGAGGGTGGTGTGACGCAAGGCGAGGATCTCCCGCGCCTAGTGTAGCGATTCGAGCCCAGAAGCCTGGGACGGGCCCGCGACGGCCCTACCGCCGCGGGCGTGAGCGGGGCTCGGGTGGAGCCGCTGAAGCGGTCGGCGAAGCAGTCGGCGCAGTGGCCAGCGCGGAGGCCTCCGGAGCGGTCGACGCAGTGGCTAGCGCTTTGGCCTGCGGAGCAGCCTGCGAAGCTGTTCCGGGCTTAACCGGTGAATCGGCAGCCGCCGCCACGAGCCTCGTTTCCCCCCGCTGTTGCGCCTCGCCAGCGCCATGGGCGGCGCAGCAGCGGACCTCCTCGATTCGCCCCAGCCCCCGGAACTCGGACTTGGCCGGGACATTGCCAACCACCAGATCAACCTGGTCGCGAGATGCGGCCTGCTCAGGCACGATCCGGGAGGCGCCGCCCAGCACCAGCCCGGAAGCGAGCATGCGGCGCAGATTCGCCTCACCCACACCGCGCACCCGCCGCCGAAAATCATCGTTATCGCGGAACTGCCCGCCGGTCGATCGCGCGGCAATGATTCGCGACGCGAGCGCGGGTCCGATGCCGCGCACACGCTCAAGTTCGGCTGCCGACGCAGCGTTGGCATCAACCGATACCGCTGGGGCGGCTGTTGCGCGCCCGCTGAACAAGGCAATTCCCAGTGCAAGGCCTGCCATCGCCAAAGCGCACTGGGCAACCGACGCCATTACGCCGCAGCAGCGCGCAGCCCACTCTGATGAGACCCTTCGATTGAGCGATGCCGTGCGCATGAACTGCCCCTTGAGCCAGCCGGTCAGGGGCGCCATCCTGCGCCTTGGTTGCCAGCCTGGGACTCGCTCCTCAGCCGGCCGAACTAAGCCACACGGCGCCCCGCCAGCCGCCCAGCCCGCCCGGTCAGGCCCGCTCGAGTTCCTCGGCACGCTGCGGCGCGCAAGACTCCCAACGGCTACAGCCTGGGCACTGCCATGAGTACTGGCGGGCCTTAAAACCGCAGTGGGCGCACACATAGCGTGACTGACGCTGAGCCTGCGCCCGCAGCAGACCGCGCGT
>JALREG010000306.1 GCA_023253905.1 Burkholderiaceae bacterium | reverse complement strand
CTGTTGTTTGGCGGCGCTCTGGAAAGGTTCGTACGGAGCTATGAGGATGCGCCGGGTGAAACGGGGGTCCCTGGCCACCTCAAAGGTCAACCCGAGGACGACGTTGCCGGCTTCCCGGAAGGCATCGGTCAGGAGTTCCTTCAGGAGCGCCAGGTAGTTTGCCGCGGAGGCCGGGGTGTTGTCCTGCGCCTTCAGCCACAGCGCGAACAGGTCGGCGGCGTCATTGGCACCGCCCGAGATCAGCACTAAATCGCGCTCGCCCAGGATGCGACGTTCGCCCACCATATCGCGGATCTGCTTGAGCACCGAGTAAGGGGTGGAATCGTTGGTCTGGCCACCTGGGTTGATACGCGCGCCGCCCACCGCGTAGCCGGTGCAATTGAGTGCGGCCGGATTGGCTTCTATGATGCCCGTGACCGGATTGCCTTTGTAGCGCGCGCAGGGTTCGGTCATCACCAGGGACGCCGCGACCAGTTCGGGCCATACTCGGTTGGGTGCGGTGGCGGTGCCTGCGAGAGTGAAGCGAAAACCAAAGGTGCCTGAATCGGTCAGACTGTCGCCTGCCGTGTAGACGTTGAAGCCGGCGGTGGAGCCGCCGCAACCGGAGAGTGCTCCGATCAGAACCGCAGTAACAAGGACGAACAGTCGTTTCATCGAAAGCCAACCTGTGTGGTCAGTGGGGTTGGAAACATGCATCGTATGAGGCCAGGGCCGCAAGGTTGCTGTGAGTGCGTCTGCTACTGTACCGCCGTTGATGTCGGCGGGCCAGCAGCCAAGCCTGACCGTTTCTGTCATCTCCACCGCCGTCCGCTACCTGGCGAGGGTATTTCAGCCCGTGACCTTCGATCCTGACAGTCCCTTATCGCAGCCCGCGTTTCGCCGGGTATGGCTCGCGGGTGTCTGCGGTGGGGTGGTTCGATGGCTGGAGATCGTGGTGGTCGGCATCTATGTCTTCGAGATCACCGGGTCGGCACTGCTTGCTTCGGTGATTGCCATGCTGCGCATCCTGCCGTTTGCGCCAGCCGGTCCGATTCTCGCCATGGCGGCTGACCGCTTCGGCGTGCGTCGCACTTATCTCGTGCTGGTGCGGGTCATGCTCGCTCTGACTGCTCTGCAGGCGGCGCTTGCTGCGCTCGGATGGATTGAGGTCTGGCATCTGGCGATCGGCGCGCTCGCCTCCGGCGTGTATTGGGCGGCCGAGTTGCCGCTCAGACGGTCGATGCTGGGTTCGGTGGTGGCTCCCGACCAGATTGTTCCCGCGATGGCAATCGACACCATGTCGAACAACATCACCAAGATGCTGGGCCCGCTCACCGGGGGGCTGGTGCTTGAATGGGTGGGGCTCACCGGTGCGTTTGTATTTTCCTCGCTCATGCACGTGGCGACGCTGCGGTTCATGATGCAGATCGACGATGGTCAGCGCGCGGCGCGACGTCGCAGTGGCTTTCTGCGCAACCTCCGCGAGGGGATCGCCCTCGCGCGCAGTAACCGCGTGGCGCTGCTTGCGATCAGCATGTCGCTGGTCTTCAATCTGTTCGGCTTTCCCGGAATGAGCATGATTCCGGTAGTGGGTGATCAGCAGCTGCATCTGTCTGCCGCGATGGTTGGGTTTCTCACGGCAGCCGAAGGCATTGGTGCCACGCTGGGGTCGGTGCTGATCGTTCGCTACGGGCACCGGATCCGATATCACGGCCGATTCTTTGCGATCGGCTGTATCACGTTCATTCTGATGATGGCGGTGTTCTCGATGGCGCCGAACGCAGGTCTGGCGTGGCTTGCGCTGCTGGTTTCAGGTTTTGGCGTGGCGGGGTTCGCGTCGATGCAGGCCACCTTGGTGCTGATTGGTGCGCCAGAGTCTGCCCGCAGTCGCCTGATGGGTCTTCTCACGATTTCGATCGGCTCGGGCCCGCTCGGGTTTCTGCTACTCGGTTGGACGGCCGAACGACTGGGTGCCGCCACGGCGTTACAGCTGATGGTCGTTGAGGGGCTGGTGGCCTGGATGATCGTGACGTGGCGGATGCGTGACGTCATTACCCAGCCCACGCCTGGAGATCGCTGAGCCGGGCTCGCGCGGCGTGCGGGCCGCTTGCCCCGGATCAATCGGCAGCAGGGGCGGTCCGCGCACGGGCCGGCGCTGTGGTGCAGCATCGTCTGCCTCTCAACCTTGGCTGCGCGCTCGTGAATTCAATCGGCGTTTGGCTGCGGGGGGTGCTGCACCGCTGGCTGAAGCTGCGCGGGATGGGGCGCCATCCGATGCAGCAGACGATGGGCATGCACGGGTCGATACACGCGGTCTCCCTGGATGAGACCGCACGCCTCGCCCGAGGCGCGCGCTGGCCGATCGAGCGGCTGTTTGCCGAAATGCATGCGCATCCGCTGGGCCTCACCGAGCGTGAGGCAACCACGCGTGCGCGAAGATACGGCCCCAACGCTCTGCCGCGCGAGCCCGCGTGGTATCGATGGCTTCAGCCACTGAGAAGCGTTGCAAGTCCATTCAATCTGCTGCTTGCGCTCCTCGCAGCGCTCGCCTGGATTGCTGATGACGCGCGAGCGGCGGCGGTGATTGGTGTGATGGTGCTGCTGTCGGGCGTTCTTCGGCTCTTTCAGGAGCAGCGGGCGCAGACCGCGCTCGCGCGCCTCGCAAAACTGGTGCATAGCACGGCGACCGTGCTTCGCCGATCCGCCACGATGCAAAGCGAGGCCCAGCCGAGATCGATCGAACTCGCGATCGAGGCGCTGGTGCCCGGGGACATCGTCCTGCTCGCAGCAGGCGACATCGTGCCGGCCGACTGCAGGCTGATCGAATCGCGGCAGCTGTTTGTCGCGCAGGCGAGCCTCACCGGCGAGTCGCTGCCGGTTGAAAAGGACGCACAGCATGACGGCCCGCCCGCTGCCGGCATGCTGAACGAGCCGGCACTGGTGTTTCAGGGGACTACGGTGGTGTCCGGTGCGGCCAGTGCTCTGGTGCTCGCCACCGGTTCGTCGACGCTGTTCGGCTCGCTTGCGCTGTCGGCCGCGGCCCAGCATCCCGCGAGCGACCCTTTGCAGCAGGAGATGAATCGGATCGGGCTTCTTTTGCTCGGCATCGCTTCGGTGATGGTGCCGCTGGTGTTTCTGATCAACGGACTGTTGCGCGGCGACTGGGGGGGAGCGTTTCTGTTCGCGCTGTCGGTGGCGGTCGGCCTGACGCCTGAGATGCTGCCGATGGTGGTCACAGCAGCACTCGCGAAGGGCGCGGTCGATCTCTCACGGCAACAGGTGGTGGTGAGGCGTCTTGATGCGATTCAGGCGCTCGGGGCGATGGACATTCTTTGTATCGACAAGACCGGTACGCTCACCGAAGACAGGATCGTGCTGGATCGCCATCTCGATCCAGCGGGTAACGAATCCGATGACGTCTACCAGCTCGCCTGGCTGAACAGCCGATATCAGACGGGGTTACGCAGTGCGCTCGATCGTGCGGTGCTGGGCCATGCGGATGCCCGGTCGTTGGCATTGAGTGACGCGCGCTGGCAGCCGCTGGATGAAATCCCCTTTGACTTTGAGCGTCGCCGGCTCTCCGTGGTGTTGAAGGGCGACGGGGACGAACATCAGCTGATCTGTAAGGGTGCAGTGGAAGAGGTGCTTTCCTGCTGCGCCAGGGTTCGTCTGGCCGGCTCGGATCAGCCGATTGACGAGGCCAGGCGGGCTGCCGCGCGAGCGCGTGTGGCTGCGCTCGAGCGCGATGGGTTGCGCGTGGTCGCAATCGCTGTGCGCCCGATCGATCGATCACAGGTTCGCTTCGGGCGTGAGGATGAAGCGAATCTGACCCTGGCCGGGTTCGTCGCGTTTCTGGATCCGCCGCGTGACAGTGCGGCGCCGGCGCTTGATGCGCTCGCAGCGCATGGCATACGAATCATTGTGCTGACCGGCGATAGCGAGACCGTTGCGGCGAGTGTGTGCGCGCGAGTGGGCCTGCATTCGCCGTCGATGCTGACGGGGCCGCAGGTCGATGCGATGAACGACGAGGCGCTCGCCCGTGCCTTTGACCAGGTTCGGGTGGCGGCCCGGCTCACGCCGCGCCAGAAGGAGCGGATCGTGACTGCGTTCCGCCAGGTCGGGCATACGGTGGGTTTTCTCGGCGACGGCATCAATGACGCACCGGCGCTGCGTGCGGCGGATGTGGGTATCTCGGTGGATACCGCAGTGGATATTGCGCGCGAGGCGGCTGATGTGGTGCTGCTCGAGAAGAGTCTTCTGGTGATTGATGCCGGGGTCATGCTGGGCCGTGCCGCGCTCTGCAACATGAACCGCTATCTACGGATGGCGGCGAGCTCAAATTTTGGCAATGTGCTCTCGGTGCTGGTGGCCAGTGCCTTTCTTCCTTTTCTGCCGATGCTGCCCATCCAACTGCTGGTACAGAACCTGCTGTACGACCTGTCGCAGGCGGCGCTGCCGTTTGATCGGGTCGAGCCCGAACTAGTCGCTGCGCCCCGCCGCTGGGATCCCGGTGAGTTCAAGCGTTTCATGCTGATGTCGGGGCCCGTGAGCTCGCTCTTCGACCTGCTCGCGTTCGGCATCCTGGCGGGCGTGCTGCAGGTGGCCACCGTGGAGCGTCAGGCGTTGTTCCAGTCGGCCTGGTTGATGCTGGGGCTCGCCACGCAGGTCGTGGTGGTTCAGCTCATGCGGGCGCCGGAACTGCCGCTTCGTCGGCAGCGAGCAGCCTGGCCGGTGACGCTTGCGTCGCTTGCCGTGCTGCTCGCCGGGCTGGGGCTGCCCTTCAGTCCGCTCGCAGCGGTGTTTGGTCTTGCACCACCGCCCCCTGTCTGGTTTGCCTGGATGGCGCTGCTGCTTATCGGGTATCTGACGGTGATGATGCCAGTCAGGCGTCGCTTGGCGGCTGTTGCGCGCGAGCGGTGAGGCCCGCGAGCTGTTCGGCGTGAGCAACGGTGGCAATGTAGTCATCGGCGCCGCGGCCGCCCGCGATCAGAGCCTCGTACATCTGTCGCATCTGGGCGGCAAGCGGCACGGGCGCGCGGTATTGCGCCGACGCGTCGAGAATCAGATCAAGATCCTTGGCCATCTGCTCACATGAAAATGTGGAGCGATAGTCGCGATTGGAAAGCGGGGGCGTCTTGTAGCGCACCATCGGTGAGCCCACTGCGCTTTCGCTGATGACATCCAGCATCTGCTGCCAGTCGAGTCCGCCCTTTTCGCCGAGGGCAAGCGCTTCGCCCAGCATGCCGGCCGACACGGCGATCATCAGATTGATCACAAGCTTGAGCGTGCGTGCCTGCTCATCGGGTCCCACCAGAAAAATGCGCTTGGAGAAATGGGCGAGCAGCGGCTCGACCACAGCGAAATCAGCCGATGCGCCGGAAGCAAAAGCGGTGAGCTGCGCCGATTCGGCTAGCACCGGGTTGCCCGAGACCGCGACGCGCAGGTAGCGCCGTCCGAGCTCGCTCGCACGCGCTGCAACGTCGGCCGACGCAGAAGGCGACACCGTACTGGTATCAACGAAAATCGCATTTTCCTTGAGATGCGCGAGTACGCCATCGGGTGAGCGACTCACGGCCAGCAATACCCGATCATCAGGCAGCGAACTGAACACGACGTCGGCGGCGTTGCATACCTGCAGAATGGAGGCGGCTGGTTTGGCGCCCCGTGCGACGAGTGCCGCGAGCGACGCCCGATCAATATCAAAAGCCACCACAGAATGGCCGGCTCCCAGCAAATGTGCCGCCATGGGGCGGCCGAGCTTGCCGCAGCCGATCCACCCGACCTGCACGGGCTTCATGCACGCGCCATGGTGAAGTCGTAGTGCGCCACGCTGAAGGGGCCATCACAGCGGCCGCCGTCGGGTGTGCTGCCCGCTGGATGGTCGATGAAGTCGACGATCAGCGAATCTTTCACTCCGAAGACCGCATCGGACTGAAGCCACTGATCACCCTTCACGAACAGGTGCGTGGTGATGCTCCGGTAACCTTCGCGCTGGAGCATGGTGTGGACATGCGCCGGCCGCCACGGGTGGCGCCCCATCTTGCGCAGCATGCCGCCGACCGGGCCATCGGACGGAATGGTGTAGCTGATGGGTTTGACGGTACGAAAGGCGTAGCGCCCCTCGCTGTCGGTTTTTACGCGACCGCGTCCGAACATCTTGCCTTCGGCCGTCTGCACGTCATAGAGGCCGTCCACACCGTCGGTTTGCCAGAGGTCGATCACCACGCCTTCCACAGGTTTGCCGTCGGTATCTCGAACCGTGCCCGACACGAAGCACGGCGTGCCGGGCAGACCCTCCGCGATATTGCCCCAGTGAGGGATCTCGGGCGCGCCGGCCACGAAGAACGGCCCGAAGACGGTGGTGTCGGTCGTGCCCGCCGGATTGCGGTGATTGATCGCGTCCACCAGCATGGAGACCCCCAGCGTATCGGAGAGCAGAATGAACTCCTGGCGCTTGTCGTCGCAGCGTTGTCCGGTTTCGGTCAGAAACTGGATGGCCTGGAACCACTCTGCCTCGGTGGGCTCGATATCGCGCACAAACGCATGAAGATGGCGGATCAACGAACTCATGATCTCCTTCAGGCGCGGATCTGTGCACTGGTTCAGTCGGGCGACCGCAGCGTCGGTCAGGGTGGTTTCGTCGAAGTTCATGAGGGGATCTCCAGGTCGGCAGGCCGGGGAAGACTACCGATCTGGAACCGATCAGGCAAGGCGGCCCACGCTACCCTGCAAGGGCGCTTCAGCCGCCTTCGTCGACGCGAATGCCGTGGCTGCGCGCGAGGTCCTGCCACCGGCGGGTATCGTCGGCAATGAACCGGGCCATGCCCTGTGGATCGGGTTGAACGAGGTCGAGTGAATCAGCGGCCAGCCGCTCGCGAATGGCCGGCGTGCGGAGTGCCTCCGCCAGGGCGCCGGCCAGTGTGGCGATCAGCGCGGGCGGCGTCCGCGCTGCAGCCGCGAGGCCGAATACATTGCGCACCTCCAAACCCGCCAGTCCCAGTTCGCTCATGCCGGGGACATCCGGCAGCAAGGGGGTGCGCTCGCGGGTGGAGACCGCAAGCGCACGGATACGCCCGTCTCGGATGTGCGGTAGCAGGGCTGGGATGGTGCCGGTCAGCAGATGAATCTGGCCGCCCACCAGATCGACCACTGCCGGCGCGGTGCCGCGATAGGGAACATGAACGATGGGTGCGCCGGTCTGTGCGTTAAGGAGTTCGAGCATCAGGTGGTTGATGCCGCCTGCACCGGCCGAACCATAGAGCACTGAACCTGGACGCGCGCGCGCGCGCTGTATCCAGTCGGTCAGGGTGCGAGCATCGGTCTGCGCGCTCCCCGCCCAGAGAAGGGGCCCCGAAGCAATCAGGCCCACGGGCGAGAAATCCGCGAGCGGATCGTAGCCCGCCTTTGGGTTGACCGCTGCGACGGTGGTGAAGGGAGAGGCGACCAGCAGCAATGTGGTGCCGTCGGGCGGGCTCTGCGCAACCAGCCGAGCGCCGATTGCGCCTGACGCGCCAGCCCGGTTGTCAACCACCACAGGCCGGGCGAGGGATTGCGCCAGGGCTGGAGCGACCAGCCGCGCGACCGCGTCGGTCCCAGCGCCCGCTGCAAACGGCACGATGATTCGGATCGGACGATCTTGCGGTGCGCCTGTCTGCGCGCGCGCAGGGATTGCAAACGGTAGAGCGAACGTTGCGGTAAGCAGTTGGCGTCGATAACGGATGTGAGCCTGGTCAGTTTTTGGGTTCATTCGCCGGTCTGTCCTGAGCAGGTGGAGGGCTGTTCCCGGGAGCGTCTCGCGGAGGTGTTTCCGTCTGCGTAGCGGGCGAAGTTCTCGCTGGCGGCGGCACGAGTTCAGGTTGTGGTGACACCGGCTCTGGGGACGCATGAGGGCGAGTGAGCAGATACATCGACAGTCCGGTCGATATACAGAGGGCGATGAATACCGCGATGGCGGCAGCCAGTCGGGGTTTTTTCTCGCGCTTCCTGGGTGGCTCTTCGAGTCTCACCGGGAATACCGGCTTTTGCGCCGCGGCACTGCCGACGGAAGTGTGCTGGGGTTCGACGTCAGCGAATTCTTCCAGGGGTTGCGGGAAACGGCATGCGCCGCAGATTCTTGCTGTGGCTTCGATTGGGGCGCCGCATTCGATGCAGTACATCGCGACTCTATCCGCGGCGCCGTGGCGGCAGGGCCGAGGGCCGCCTGGCCGTCACGCTGCTGGCCGTCAATGTTCGGGCAAGGCCGTCAATGGAGCGGCCGATCTCGTCGATCTCGTCGCGCGCTCTCGCCAGTCGCTCTACGACGTCGGGTTCGAGCAATGTGATCGTCGCCGCGGGCGGCGCGGGTTCGATGCTGAGGGGCGGTGCGGAAGCTTCGGTGGCCTGCGGCGGTGTGGGCTCGGTCGGGGGGGGCTCAGCTGGCGGGATGTCCGAGGGGGGGGCACCGGACGACGGCTGCAGCGATGCGGTCTCGGATGAATCGGCGCCCACGGGCACACCTTCCACGGGCACAGCTTCCACGGGCACAGCTTCCACGGCGTACGTCGACACGGAATCGCCCTGACTCGCGTCATCGGGTGGAGCGGGCGAATCGGCGGGTTTGCTCTGCCGGTCGACAGCCGCTTCCAGCCGCGTGAGGCGCGGTTCAGGGAGCGATGGCTCGGGCACCAAGGCGCACTCGCCCGCCTGCGGTGCGGCGCAGAACATACAGAACCTGGCGACCCCAGGCAGGCTCTCTCCGCAGGCGTGGCAACGGATGTTGGCCGCGACCGCAGGTGTTGAGTTGTGGTCCGCGTTCGATTCCACTTGCACCGGTGTGGCCGTCTGGATGCTTTGGGCTGGTTTCAAATCGTTCTCGCCCTCATCGCAGGACCGGCAAAACCGGGCGGACCCGAGACATGGCATTCCGCATGCCACACAGGCCAGGCGCGGTACACGTGACTCAACCGCAGGCGACTCAACCACAACGTGAGGCGCTATGTTTCCGAGCGTTGGTAATGTTGCCTCCAACATCGTTGATTTGTCATCAACATGTCGATATTCGGTCGCAACGTCCTGGGATTTGCTTTCAACGTGTATTGGTTCAGGGTCTGCCAAAGAGGTTGGAACACGTTGGGCCCACGGGGTGTCCGTGGCGGTGGCTCGTTGCTCGCTTACCGGCGGTACCGTGCCGTTCGGACGCTGCGCGACGCCGCAGCGTCGACAGAAGCGCGCCTGTCGTGCGAGCGGATAGTCACAGCCCGGGCAACGCAGGCGCATGGGCGCCGCACCGGTCGGTGCGGGAGGCGCTGCGGCGGTGGCAGCAGCCGGCGGATCATGTCGCGGCGGGCTGGCAGGCTCCACCGCCTGAAGACGCATCGGAGCACCGGGGCTCAGCCGGCTGCCCGGAGGGCTCACCTCGACCGTGGCGCTCTGTTGCTCGTGCAACGGTGTCTCCCCCGGCTTCGCATTGACCCGAGCCGTCGGTGGCGGTGCCTTCGGAACGAAGCCCTGGTCGAGCGCGTCGAGGACTTCGGCCGTGCTTTCCCGGCGCCGTGCCCGCCGCGGTGCGGGTGTCCCTGCGACAACGGGATGCGAGGCGCCGGCTACGACTGAGTTGATCGCTGGCTGCGGCGCATCCGACGCAACCGCCTTCTTGCGCGTGGCCGGCTTCGCGCCGGTCTTACCCGTGACCTTCGCTGCACGGGTTTGCGGTTTGCCAGCCGCTGGCGCAGGCGCCTTGGCCCGGTTGCGTGCGCGCGGAGTCTGCGGCGAGCCTTCTGAGACCTCAGCGACCGATGGGGTGACCGCAACCGCTTGGCTCGCTGAGGCTTTCCGGCGCGGCGCAGCGGCCCGAGCGGCGGGCGCCTTGTCAGGGGCCGTCCGTCGAGCGCGTGCGGGAGCGGGGCTGCGGGGCATGGGGATATCCGGTTATTGAAGCGGAAAGCCTCCGAATGTAGTTCGCGTCAGTGCCTCGTGCAAACGTGTCAGCGGTAACGTGTCGCGCCCGCGCTACCCAGCCCCCTTGGTGAACCGCGCTTGTCCGGGCCAGCTGGGCCCTCAACGCGTGCCAAGCCTGCGAAGAATATCAGCGCTATCCGCGCCCAGCGCCCGGGCTGGGACCGGCACGGGCTCGGGGCATGACGCGAACTGCGCCGGACAGCGGATCACAGCCTGCTCGGAGCCATCTTCGGCGCGCGCCTGCAACCAGAGCGGGCGAGCTAGTGTCTGCGGGGCATGTACTACATCGAGCATGCCGAGCACCGGCACAGCCCGCGTGTCATCAGAATTCCCCCCGCCTGGCTGCAGACGGCAGCCCGCTTCGTCGCGGAGCACGGCGGGCGGTGCATCCAATTCCCGGCCGTTCCAGGCAATCTGCGTGGCCCAGGCGCAGATGTCCTGCATTGAAAGATCGATGAACTGGCCAAGGCCGGAACGTCGCCGGTCCTCGAGCGCAGCAAGTATTGCAGCGGCCGCGAACGCTGCACCCATCACATCGGCGATCGAGGGGCCTGTCTTCATCGGCACGTGATCGGCGCGATTCAGATCCATCAGACCTGACATCGCCTGCACGACCGTATCAAACGCGGGACGGCCCTGATAGATCGAATCGACACCGAACCCTGAGATCGAGCAGGCGACCAACCGGGGATTGAGTCGATGAAGCGCCTCGGGGGTGAGGCCCTTGCGGGCCAGTGCCCCCGGCCGGAGGTTCTCGATCAGCACGTCGCAGCCTGCGATCAGGGCTTTCAGCTGATTGAAATCATCGGGAGCCGTGATGTCCAACACCAGTGAACGCTTGTCTGCGTTCTGAAATGAGAAGAACACCGCCCGACCGCCTTTCAAAGGGGGCCAGTGGCGCACTGCCTCGCCATCGGGTGGCTCAAGTTTGATGACCTCTGCACCGAGCGCAGCCAACTGGCGCGAGGCCGCCGGCGCGGTGGTGTAGTGGCCGATCTCGAGCACCCGGATACCCGATAAGGGTCGATCCGATGCGCCCGCCGCGGGCTCGGGCGGTGTGGCGGAAACTCCCCGTGCCCGGAGCAGTTCGAGCACCAGCGCCCGATCAGCGTCTGCGGCACTCAGTGCGGCAGGTGCGAGCCCGGGCAGTCGACTCATGCGGAATGGCGAACCCGCTACGTAAACGGTGTGCCCCGCTGGATCCGTGGCCTGGCGGATCATTGCGCGGTAGTCGAGATTGGCCTCGCGCGGATAGCCTTCAACCGGTGCGATCGGCCCGCAGGGAATGCCAGCCGCGGCAAATTCTCGGACGCAGACGGCGATCGTGTGCTCGCCAATCCAGGACTGGATGAGGGCATCCATCTCGTCGATGTGTGCCATGCGCTCGGCAATGCCGGGGAAGCGCGCAGCGAGCTGCCGGCCGGTCTGGCCCAGCAGGCCACAGATCCGTTGCCATTGTTCGTCATTGCCTGCGCACACCAGCACCCATCCGTCGCTTGCGCGATAGACGTTCCAGGGGGCCGACAGCGGGTGCCGGTTACCCACGCGGTTGGCTGCCTTCCGGACACCGCCCAGCGCGGCCGGGAGGAACGTGGTCATGGCGCTGAACGCAGCATCGTAGAGAGCAACGCTTGTGCGCTGGAGCCCGGCGCCGGACAGACGGAGCGACGCGATCACCGCACCCGCAGCGTGAATACCTGCTAGGTGCTCCAGAAGCGGCAGCATGACCGGCATTGGCGGCGCATCAGGCGTACCGGTTGCGTCCATCATGCCGCTCAACGCCTGGATCTGGATGTCTGTCGCGGCCCACCCGGCGTAGGGGCCGGTGGCGCCAAAGGCTGTGATATCGCAGTGCACTGCGCGGGGCGAACCGGGTGGAACCGAATCCGACCGGTACGCAAGCGGGTCGGCATCACTGCAGGTCAGGACAACGTCGCTCGCCCCAGTGAGCTGCTGCAGGAGCAGTCGGTCCGCCGCCTCACGGGCGTTGATGGCGATGCAGAGCTTACCCGCCGCAAGTGGCAGTCGGTGCCGCCATTTCGGCTGAGTAAATGACCCGTCGTCAATTGATTCCGCGCAGATCACCGTCGCGCCGAGCTGCGCGAGCAACGACCCGGCAACCGCTGCGCCGATGCGTGCGCCCGATTCGAGTACGACGATGCCCTTGAGAGGGGCGCTGGTTTGGCGGACATCGTGCTGGGTCATGGTGGGGGCGTGATCAGGGTTGAGCCGTCGGGTTTGGCCGCTTCGGTGCGAGCGCATTATAGGGAGCGCTCTCGGCGCCTGCTGGCACGCAATCTGAGTTCTGACCCGTGCACCGGGTCAGTCCAACTAGGACAGTTAAAGCAGTACGTCTCCCGCACTGCGCAATTGACGCACTCGCCGGCGCCGGTTTAGCCTCTCTAACCACCTTGGCCCCGTGGCCCTGGCAGCGCACTGACTGGCGCTGCGGCCACGATGGCAGTACGCCACCTTCATGGGAGAACCTGATGTTTCGTCTTTCGCTGGCTCTGATGTCTGCTGCCCTGCTCGCCGGTTGTGCGGCAACTGCCCACCACCCGCCGCCCCCCAACGATCCGGTCACCCTCAAGGTCAATGTGTTTCGCGGCTCGAGCAACCTGCCAATTTATCTCGCGCAGGAGAAAGGCTATTTCGCGCGTCGTGGCATCACGGTGGAAATGCAGTTCACCCCGAACTCCAGCGCGCAGCGCCAGGGGCTGGCAGCCGGCCGGTTTGACATTGCGCATGCTGCGATCGACAACGCGATCGCCATGGTCGAGGTGGCGAAAGCCGATGTCATCATCGTGGCCGGCGGTGACGGCGGCATGAACGAACTGCTGGTTCGTCCAGAGATCAACCGGCCCGCTGACCTGCGCGGCAAATCTTATGTGGTGGACGCGCCTAACACTGCCTACGCGCTTATCGGGCGGAAGATCTTTCGCGAGGCTGGGCTTCGCGAAGGTGTTGACTACAAACTCGATCCGCTGGGAGGGTCTGAGGCGCGCACCAGCGGCCTGAATGTGCCTGAGCGGGCAGCTACGCTTCTCAACCCGCCGTGGAATTTTCTCGCCCGTGACAAAGGCGCGAAAAGCCTGGGTCGCACCATTGATCTGTTCGGACCGTATCAGGCGAGCGGCATTTTCGTGATGCGTGCCTGGGCGGGTAAAAACGGCCCCGCCCTCGAGCGCTACATCGCCGCCTACATCGAGGGCTGCCGGCTGGCGCAAGATCCGTCGCAGCGCGAACTGGTGTTACGTGTGCTGCAGCGTGAGTTGAAGCTCACGCCCAGGATCGCGGAACTGACCTATGCCGAACTTATGACCAAGGGGAGCGGCCTGGCCCCTGATTGCGAATTCGACATGAAGGGTTTCAACAGCGTGCTGGCGCTACGCGCGGAGATCGAGGGGCAATGGGGCGGCAAGCCGCCCGCGCCTGATAAATACCTCGACCTGAGCATCTACCAGCGCGCGCGCTCGCACGCCCGGCCCTGAGCGCCAGCGGCCCGCGGTGCTGCGGGCCACACCCAAAGGGAAATGCCACGCGGACGGCCGTCACCCAAGCGGTGTCGGTCCGTCACGCGAGTCACTGCGCCTGCGCGCCCGATTTGCGAACCACCTCGCTCCATTTGCTGATCTCTGCGGCCTGATACGTGGCGAGCTGTTCCGGCGTGGTGAGCAGGGCGTCCAGCCCTAGCGTGTGCAAGCGTTCCTGCACCTCGGGCAGTCGATAGACGCGCAGGACCTCCTGATGAAGGCGATCGACTGCGGGACGCGGTGTTCCGGCGGGTGCGAACATTGCGAACCAGGTGACCGCCTCAAACCCGGGGATGGTCTCGGCAACGGTGGGGATCTCGGGCGCGGACGGCGAGCGCTTGAGGGTGGTCACGGCGACCGCCCGGATCTTCCCCTCGCGCGCCATCGGCAGTGCCGAAGGCATGTTGTCGAACATCAGCTGGATGGTGCCGCCGACCAGATCGGGAATGGCGAATTGCCGACCCTTGTAGGGCACATGCGTCATGGCGGTGCCGGTCATCGACTTGAACAGTTCGCCCGACACATGGACAGAGGTGCCTACGCCTGGCGAACCGAACGACAGCTTGTCGGGGTTGGCTTTCATGTAGCTGATCAGGTCGCTTACCGTCTTGACGGGCAGATTGTTGTTGACGACCAGCAGATTGGGGGCAGACGCCACCAGCGACACGGGCGCGAAGTCCCGCACCATGTCATAGGGCATCTTTGCGTAGAGCGCGCCATTGATGGCGTGTGTACCCACCGTACCCATCACAATCGTGTAGCCGTCTGGCGCCGCCTTGGCGACAAACTCCGCACCGATGTTGCCGCCCGCTCCCGGCTTGTTGTCGACAACCACCGATTGACCGAGTTGGGCTTTTTCGCTGAACAGACGCGCGAGGATGTCAGGTGCCCCGCCAGGTGGGAAGGTCACGACCAGGCGGATGGGTCGAGTGGGCCAGGCCTGGGCACTGGCATCTGCGGGCATGAGGGCCGCGCCGGCAAGCAGCAGGGCGGCTGAGAGCGCAGTGGATCGGATCGAGCGGCTCATGTGGGCGGTCTCCTTGAACGGACCCTTCTGGATGAAGCGGGCCTGAGACCGGATTGTAGAGCGAGCCCGGACGCGCGCGTCGGCGCGATGGTCAGGCAACCCGGGTGATGGCCCCGCACAGCATGTAGCCCGCGCCGCGAATCGACTGGATACTGAAGCCATTGGCCATGACCTTTCGCCGCAGTCGGTTGACCAGCATGTCAACCGATCGATCGCTTGCGCTGAAACGTTCCCGCTGCTGGACTGCGTCCATGATGCGGTCGCGCGTGAGCACCTGATTGGCGTTTGTCACCAGAAGTTCGATCAGCCTGTGTTCGGCTGTGGTGAGCGCCACGTCGGCGCCGTCGATCCGGATGGCCCGTCGGGCCGCGTCGAACAGGCAAGACCCGATTGCCCAACTGCCAGGATTTTCCACGGAACGCTGCGACGGTCGGCACCGTTCCAACGCGATGCGCAGACGCAGTTGCAGCTCGCGCGGTTCAACCGGCTTGACCAGGTAATCGTCTGCGCCCACCTCGAGCCCGATGACCCGGTCGATGGGGTCGCCGCGTGCGCTCACGATCAGGACAGGAAAACGTCGCTCCACCCGCCAGCGTCTGACCAGGTCTAAACCGTTGTCCTGTCCCAGCAAGAGATCGACGATCGCCACGTCGGGTGGGGTACGTGCTGCGATTCGAAGCGCGTCAGTGACCGATCGGGCGCTTTGGAAAACATATCCGACGCCCTCGACCAGGTGTCGGGTGAGACCGAGCGTGACGGGGTCGTCATCAACGACCAGAACTACGGGTTTCAGCATTTCACACTGACCTGCTCATGGTAGAGCAAATTTCCACTTTGTCGACAAGTCAGGAGTGTAACAAAAAACTTAAGAAAAGAGCTTAATTATTTGTTCTATATCAATTTTTATAGTTGGAGTGCCTTCGGCGAATTGACGGTAGGCAAGCCGCCGGGTGCCCGCTGGTCCGGATTAGCGACCGAGCAGCCAACCCGCAGCAAACGCAGCCGCAATCGCTACCCACCAGACCCAGCTGGGCGTGCCGGCTGCCGGCTCCGATGACCGGGCGGTGGCCGATACAGTGGCTGGTATGGAGGCGGCGCTGGCGGAGTCGGTCTCGGCTGCTGGTTCGGATGCAGGCGCCGCCGGGGCGGGGGGCGCAAAACGTTTGACCAGTTCAGCCTCAAATCGGCTGAAGAACTCTTCTGCGAGCGACTTGGCCACCCCATCAATCAGCCGTTGACCGATCTGGGCCAACTTGCCCCCCACAGTGGATTTCACCGTGTAGCGCAGTTCGACGCCCTGATCATTGGGAACCAGGAGGACCTGCGACTCTCCCTTGCCGAAGCCGGCTGCGCCTCCCTGTGCGTCAAACCGGAGCGCATACGACTCGGGCACGACGATGTCGGCGAGTGTGACCTTGCCGTTGAAGCGTGCGGACACGGGGCCGATACGGATCGCCACCACGATGGCGTAGGTATTGTCGGCGGTGAGCTCGAATTTTTCGCAACCGGTGATGCAGCGTTTGAGGATCTCGGGATCGTTGAGGGCATCCCAGGCCTGTTCGCGGGTGACGGCGAGCTGACGGCTGCCTTGCATGTCCATGATGGGGTTCCGGCTGAGTGAGCGGTCCGGCGAGGGCGATGGATGCACGTTCGAGACGCGAGAGGGCGCGGGTCGGGGTGAACGATGCGTAACCGGCGAGGAAGTCGAGCGAGATCGAAGCTCGGGCTCCGGTTCGGCGGGCGGCCACGGCATGACCGAGTTCGTGGGCGAGTGTGAAGACGGCGACCGAGGTGGCCAGCCACACACCCAGCCGGAGTCCGTTCAGGATCACGATCAACAACATGAAGACCGCGAATCCGGGCCGTATCCGGACGGGAAACCCGAGGATCTTCACGCCGTCGATGCTAGATGTGGAGGGCCGAGTCGTAGACTCGCCGACCGTGCCGTACGTCTACTCTTTCGATCACAAACACCGTCGTCCTCCGATGCAGATGAAGGATCTGCTCGGCGGCAAGGGAGCCAACCTCGCCGAGATGACGAGCGTGCTCAAGTTGCCGGTTCCTCCGGGGTTCACCATCTCCACCGACGCCTGTCGTGATTACATGGTCTCGGGTTGGCCGAAGAGCCTCGACGCCGAGATCGCGAATCAGGTCGCCAAACTCGAGAAGGCGATGAAGCGCAAGTTGGGTGATCCGAAGGATCCGTTGCTCGTCAGCGTGCGTTCGGGCGCGAAGTTCTCCATGCCGGGCATGATGGACACGGTCCTCAACCTCGGTCTCAACGATCAGAGCGTGAAGGGTCTCGCCAAGGTCACCGGTGACGAGCGCTTCGCCTACGACTCCTATCGCCGATTCATCGCGATGTACGGACGCATCGTGCTCGGTGTCGACGGATCGCACTTCGAGCACCCCCTCGAGGATGCCAAGAGCGCGGCCGGCGTGAAAACCGACGCGGAGCTGACCGCGGAGACGTTGAAGAGCCTGTGCACGAAGTATCTCGCGGTCGTGAAGACCGAGACCGGCAAGGCGTTCCCGCAAGCCCCCGACAAGCAGTTGCGCGGGGCCGTCGAGGCCGTGTTCAAGAGCTGGAACGGCGCGCGGGCCATCGCGTACCGCGTGCGCGAGAAGATCTCGCACGATCTGGGCACCGCCGTGAACGTGCAGGCCATGGTGTTCGGCAATCGCGACGACAACTCGGGCACCGGCGTGGGCTTCACCCGCAATGCG
>JALREG010000294.1 GCA_023253905.1 Burkholderiaceae bacterium | reverse complement strand
AGCCGCTCGTGGCCCAGCAGATATTTGGCCACGGTCCAGCCCTGATTTTCCTCATGGACCAGGTTTTCCACCGGGACGCGCACGTCGTCGAAAAATACTTCGTTGACCTCGTGGCCCTCATCCAGCAGGATGAGCGGACGCACCGTGATGCCCGGCGTGTTCATGTCGATGAGCAGAAAGCTGATGCCCTCCTGTCGTTTGGAGGTGCCACTATCGGTTCTCACCAGGCAGAAGATCCAGTCGCCATAGTGGCCAAGCGTGGTCCAGATCTTCTGACCATTCACTACATACTCATCACCACGGCGCTCAGCGCGGGTTTTGAGCGATGCGAGATCAGACCCCGAGCCCGGCTCCGAATAGCCCTGGCACCAGAAATCGTCACCGTTATAAATGCGCGGCAGAAATCGCTTTTTCTGTGCTTCGGTGCCAAACCGCAGCAGCACCTGCGCACACATGGTGACGCCAAAGGGTACGACTGGAGGCGCCCCCGCCATCGCGGTCTCCTCCTCAAAGATGTACCGCTCCACCGCTGACCAGCCGGTCCCCCCCCACTCAACCGGCCACGAGGGTGCGACCCAGCCACGCGCTGCAAGCGTGCGATGCCAGCGAAGCAGGTCTTCTTTGGAAAGCTCCTGATAGTCGAGCACTTTAGAACGAAGGTCATCAGGCAGATTGGCCGACAGCCACCCTCGCACCTCGTCGCGAAACGACAGTTCCTGTTCGGAAAAATTCAGATCCATGGTGACTCCCGTGACCGGCACTCTGGCCAGCTATTCCTTGCGAAGGCGCTCAGTTTAATGCCGGCCAAGCTTCCCGCGCAGGTACGCCAGGCGCCCGCGCGGGTTGGCAGGCGGGGACGCTACAATCACCTCCCCATCGCCCTCGGGTCGACACACCAGGACGCTCCATGATCATCGTGACCGGCGGGGCCGGCTTTATCGGCTCGAATTTCGTGTTGGACTGGCTGAGCGCTTCAGACGAACCAGTGCTGGTGCTGGATTCGCTCAGCTATGCGGGTAATCTCGGCAACCTGCGCTCGCTCCAGGGCGACGCCCGGTTCGAGTTCGTGCGAGGCGATATCGGTGACCGCGCGCTGATGGATTCGCTGCTCGCGCGCTGTCAGCCCCGGGCGCTCGTGCACTTTGCCGCGGAAAGTCATGTCGATCGCTCGATCCATGGCCCGGGTGCGTTCATGCGCACCAACATCGAAGGCACCTTCACGCTGCTCGAGGCCACCCGCGCCTGGTGGTCGGCGCTGCCCGTCGCAACACGAGAGGGCTTTCGCTTTCTGCACGTGTCCACGGATGAGGTCTATGGCACGCTGGGCCCCGCTGACCCGGCCTTCAGCGAAACCACGCCCTACGCACCCAACAGCCCGTATGCCGCATCGAAGGCCGCCTCCGACCATCTGGTTCGCGCCTGGCACCATACCTACGGGCTGCCCGTGCTCACCACCAACTGCTCCAATAACTATGGCCCCTACCAGTTCCCGGAAAAGTTGATTCCGCTCATGATCGTGAACGCTCTCGCGGGCAAGCCCCTGCCGGTCTACGGCGATGGCATGCAGATTCGCGATTGGCTCTACGTGGGCGATCACTGCAGCGCGGTACGCCGCGTGCTCGAGGCGGGCCGACTCGGTGAGACCTACAACATCGGTGGCCATAACGAAAAGGCCAACATCGAGATCGTGCGCACGGTGTGTGCGCTCCTCGATGCGCGCCGGCCCGACCCGGCGGGCCCGCGCAGCCGCCTCATCACCTATGTCACCGATCGTCCCGGCCATGATCGCCGCTACGCCATCAACGCGAATAAGATCGAGCGCGAACTGGGCTGGCGTCCGGCTGAAACCTTCGATTCGGGTATCGCCCGCACCATCGACTGGTATCTCGCCCATCCCGATTGGATCGCGGGTGTACAGAGCGGTGCTTACCGCGAGTGGATCGATACCCAGTACGGCAGCCGAAAAAGCGCCTGACCTTTCCCCAACGATCTATCGTCCATGCCGATCAAACCTCCACGCGCTACCACCCGCCGCCGCGGCATCATCCTCGCCGGTGGTTCAGGCACCCGGCTCCACCCGCTCACGCTTGCAGTCTCAAAACAGCTGATGCCGGTGTATGACAAGCCCATGGTGTATTACCCGCTTTCGGTACTGATGCTGGCGGGCATCAGGGAAATCCTGGTGATTTCCACCCCCCATGATCTGCCCGGCTTCAAGCGGCTGCTGGGTGATGGATCAGCCTGGGGCCTGTCACTGTCCTACGCCGAGCAGCCAAGCCCAGACGGGTTGGCGCAAGCTTTTCATATCGGGGCAGATTTCGTGGGCGACGGACCGTCTGCGCTGGTGCTGGGTGACAACCTTTTTCATGGCCACGACCTGATGCGTCGTCTGGCAGCCGCCGATGTGCAGACAGCAGGCGCCACCGTCTTCGCCTATCCCGTCACCGATCCCGAGCGTTATGGCGTAGTCGAATTTGACGAAGCCGGCCATGCGATTTCAATCGAAGAAAAACCTTCAAAGCCCCGCAGCCGCTACGCGGTCACCGGCCTGTATTTTTATGACCAACAGGTGGTCGAGATTGCGCGCGATCTCAAACCATCGGCACGCGGCGAACTCGAAATCACCGATCTGAACCGCATCTATCTCGAACGCGGCCAGCTCGATGTGCAGGTGCTGGGCCGCGGCGATGCCTGGCTAGACACCGGCACGCATGACTCGCTGATTGAAGCAGCGCAGTTCATCCAGACCCTCGAAAAACGTCAGGGCCTCAAGGTCGCCTGCCCCGAGGAAATTGCCTGGCGACAGGGCTGGATCGACGATGCGGCGCTGCGCGCGCTTGCCCGGCCGCTCGCAAAGAGCGGCTATGGTGCTTACCTCGAGCGACTGCTCGAGCATCAGGTGTTCTGAAAGCGGCCCATGACCATCACCCCCAGCCCGCAGCTGCCCGATGTCCTGATCGTTGAGCCCAAAGTATTTGGCGACGCGCGAGGGTTCTTTTTTGAAAGCTTCAATGCGCGCGTGTTCCAGGAACGAACCGGACTCGCCCCGCAGTTCGTGCAGGATAACCACTCGCGCTCATCGCGTGGCGTGCTGCGCGGGCTTCACTATCAGATCCGTCAGCCCCAGGGCAAACTGGTGCGCGTGGTGCGGGGGCGGGTGTTTGACGTCGCCGTTGATCTGCGACGTTCATCGCCGAGCTTTGGCCACTGGGCAGGCTGGGAGCTGAGTGAAGAGAACCAGCGACAGATCTGGATCCCGCCAGGATTCGGACACGGCTTTGTTGTGCTGTCCGAGTCGGCGGACTTTCTTTACAAGACCACCGACTACTACGCGCCCGAGCACGAGCGGTGCCTGCTATGGAACGATCCGTCGGTCGGTGTGCAGTGGCCAACCGAGGGGCTCTCGCTTACGCTTTCCGACAAAGACCGGCGTGGGCTGCCCCTTGCACACTGCGAATGTTTTGACTGACCGCGCCGTGAGTGCCCCAGTCCTCCGGCTCCTCCTTCTAGGCGCCACCGGACAGGTGGGCTGGGAGCTGGCCCGAAGCCTGCAGCCGCTCGGTGAGGTGGTGCTACCCGACCGGCGTGGTGCCGATTTCAGCCGTCCCGATTCGCTCGCTTCATGCGTGGCAAGCGAAGCCCCCGATGTGATCGTCAATGCTGCGGCTTACACCGCGGTCGACCAGGCCGAGCAGGAAGAGGCGCTCGCGCTTCGGATCAATGGCGAGGCAACGGGCGTGCTCGCACAGGCAGCGCGCAGCCGTGGCGCGCTCTTCATCCACTATTCCACCGACTATGTGTTTGCCGGCACGGGCGAACGCGCCTGGCAGCCCAGCGATCCAGTCGACCCGCAAAACGCCTACGGCCGTACCAAGCTCGCCGGTGAACAGGCCATCGCTGCGAGCGGCAGTGATTGGCTGGTGTTTCGTACCAGCTGGGTCTACGCCGCACGTGGCCGGAACTTCGTCCGCACCATGCTCAAACTCGGTGCAGATCGAGAGCGGCTACGCGTGGTGGCCGACCAGATCGGCGCCCCCACCTCGGCGCGACTGATCGCAGACGCCACCGCACACGCGCTCGCGGTCGCGCTCATTGAACGACGCGAAGGCCGCTTTCAGAGTGCCGTCCATCATCTTTGCGCAGCAGAGCACACCAGCTGGCACGGCTTTGCCGAGGCGCTCTTTGAGCGCTGGCGCGTGCTGTCGCCCGGGGCACCACTCGCGCTCCAGAGCCTGGAGGCGATCGCCTCGAGCGAGTATCCGACACCCGCGCAACGCCCTCTGAACTCGCGGCTGGATTGCACCGCTTTCGAGCGTCGCTTCGGCTTGAAGCTTCCCCCCTGGCAAAGGGGGCTGGAGATGGTGTTGCAGGAACTCGCCGCGATCAGCGGCCGTTAAAGACCGGCGGCCGTTTCTCGGCAAACGCGCGAGCGGCATCCGCATGGTCTTCGGTGACCATACAGCAGGCCTGATGCAGGGCCTCGGCCTCGATCGTGGGCGCAAACGCGGCCGCGGCAGCAAGACTTGTGATCTGTTTGATGTGGCCATAGGCAATCGTGGGGCCGGCAGCCAGCTCAGCCACGCGGGCGCTCGCCTTGGCAGCAAACTCCTCGGCTGAAAAAACCTGAGTCAGAAGGCCCATTGCGAGCGCCTCGTGCGCGTTGAGAACAGGTGCGAACATCATGAGTTCGCGCGCCCGCGCCACACCCAGCATGCGTGTGAGCAGCCAGTTGACCCCAAAGTCGCCGGCGAGCCCCACCCGGCTGAAGGCGGTCGTGAGCTTCACATCACTTGATGCGAACCTGAAATCACAGGCCAGCGCAAGGCCCAGCCCGGCGCCCGCCACCGCGCCGGGAATCACCGCAACGGTGGGCTTGGCCATCTCGTGTAACAGCCGCACCGATTCGGCACGGTCGCGGAGCTGGTTGGCGCGTTGCTCTACCGACAAGCCGGCATCGCGTCCGGCTGCCATGGCCTTGACGTCGCCCCCCGCGCAGAAGGCACCGCCGCTGCCGGTCAGCACCACCACGCGAATCGCAGGATCGAGTGCCGCCGCGCGAAGCGCTTCGCACAACTGCGTTGACATCGGTAGCGTGATGGCGTTGCGCGACCCGGGATTGTCCAGGGTGAGCGTCATGACCGCACCCTGAGTCTCACGAAGAACCTGTCCTGTCATGACCACTCTCCTTCCGGCCGCGGCAAGCGGCGCCCTCAATCGACAATAAATAGACGCGCGCCGGTATCGGTAAACGAGCGATGCGGCTCGGCCCCGTCGGCCACCTGGTAGCTCATACCAGGCGTCAGGACATACCGCCGTCCGTCAGCGAGTTCGGTATGCAGCTCGCCCTCCAGGCAAAGGAGAATATGACCCTTGGAGCACCAGTGGTCGGCGAGGTAACCCGGGGAATACTCGACCATGCGTACTCGGATCGTGCCGAACTGCCGGGTACGCCAGAGCGCGCGACCGCGCTCGCCAGGGTGCTCCTCCGGCGCGATCGTGGACCAGTCGGTGGTACCGAAGGCAATGTCACTGATCTGCATGCACTGAACTTTCTCGAGACAGAGGGTTCGCTGGGGGCGGTGCGTTTGCTAGGCTCGCGGGAGCCGTTGTTTCCTGAAACCTTCCAAGCATAACCGACCTCCGTGAGCATCGAACCCTGGTACTGGATGGCCTTTACCGTGGCTGCAGCGGCCGCGCAAAGCGCGCGGAACGCCATGCAGCGCGAACTCACTTCGGTGCTCGGCACGGTAGGCGCGACCCAGGTCCGGTTTCTTTACGGTCTGCCATTTGGCATTCTGTTTCTCGGAATCGCAATCACCGTCACCGGCGATTCAATCCCCACATTTCAAGCGGCCTCCATTGCCTGGACGGCGGCCGGTGCGCTCGCCCAGGTGGTTGCCACCGCGTTGATGCTGGCCGCGATGAAAGAGCGCTCGTTTGTGGTCACCACCGCGCTCGTCAAGGCGGAGCCAGTCTGGGTCGCCATTCTGGGGTTTGCGCTACTGGGCGAAACCTTTGGCTGGCCATTGCTCGCAGGCATTGCGCTCGCCACTGCCGGCGTACTTTGGCTGTCCTGGCCCGCGGCGGGCGCGGGCTGGTCGCTGCGGCCGATTGCGCTGGGACTCGCCTCCGCTGCGGTATTCGCCGCCTCGGCCATTGCCTTTCGCGCCGCGATGCTGTCGATCGACAGCGGCGAAGCGTTTTTTGTAAAGGCGACCGCCGTGATGGTGCTGAGCCTCGCGATGCAGGCGGTCACCCTGGTGGCATGGATGCTGATCGCCAATCGCGCACTGCTGATCGAGGTGCTCAAAGTCTGGCGGCCGTCGCTTGCCACCGGCCTCCTTGCCGCCACCGGTTCGCAGTGCTGGTTTCTGGCCTTCGCGATCGAAACGCCCGCCAAGATCCGCACGCTCGGATTGATCGAAATCGTGTTCGCGCAAATTATTTCCCGGCGAATCTTCAGCCAGCAGCAGAACCGTAGAGAATTGATCGGCATGGCGGTGCTGCTCGCGGGCGTGGTGCTGGTGCTCAGGAGCTGAGGGCGCCTGATGTGTTGCCCTCCGAGCGCGCGCGCCGGATCACTGAAAGGTGCTTGCCGTGAAAGCTGATCAGCACTGGGAGCAGGTCTACCGGAGTCGCTCCACCGCCGAGGTGAGCTGGTACCGGGCGCATCTCGAGCGCTCGCTCGAGTCGATCCGGCGCGTCGCACCGGGCCCTGATGCGGCGATTCTGGATGTCGGCGCGGGTGCTTCAACACTGGTCGACGATTTGCTGTCAGCCGGCTACACACGCCTCACGGTACTGGATATCGCAGCCGCTGCGCTTGAGTCATCGCGCACACGCCTAGATGCGAGAGCGACAGAGGTGAACTGGCTCGTGGGGAATGTGCTCGATGTCACCCTGCCCGCTCATCACTTTGACGTCTGGCACGACCGCGCTGTGTTTCATTTCCTCACCGATGCCGGAGATCGCAGACGGTATGTCGCACAGATGGCGGCAGCCCTTCGTCCTGGCGGACACGCAGTCATTGCAACGTTCGGCCCCGAGGGTCCCCTCCGGTGTAGCGGGCTTCCGGTGGTTCGATATGACGCGCAGTCCCTGTCAAAGGAACTGGGCAAAGCGTTCAGGCTTGTCGACTGGACGATTGAGCATCACGAGACGCCAGCAGGGGCAACGCAGCAGTTTTTGCACGCGTTGTTCGCATTAGCGTGAGCCCGCTCGGCCGCACAGTTCGCAGGGACTGTGCTCTCCGCCCCACTGCTCACGCAGTGGTGCCGGAGGCGGGACTCGCCTACACCGCTTCGCTCTCGCAGGCCGCGGCCGGGCTTGCATGCCCGGCCCTTCTCGCCCCGCCCGCACAGTCCGCAGGGACTGTGCTCTCCGCCCCCACTGCTCACGCAGTGGTGCCGGAGGCGGGACTCGCCTACACCGCTTCGCTCTCGCAGGCCGCGGCCGGGCTTGCATGCCCGGCC
>JALREG010000281.1 GCA_023253905.1 Burkholderiaceae bacterium | reverse complement strand
GTCGTCCATGCGTCCCGTGAGCGAATCGCGACGCCCGGTGCTCGCGATCAAGCAGGCGATTGCGGCGCGCGACTATCAGGAAGTCATCACCTACAGCTTTGTTGAATCATCGCTCGACGGGAAACTGTCAGGGCGGCAGCCGGTGAGGCTCCTCAATCCCATCGCGGCGCAGATGAATGTGATGCGCACCACGCTGTGGGGCGGACTGATCGAGACCTTGCGTGCCAATCTCAATCGCAAGGCCACCCGGGTGCGCCTTTTCGAAGTGGGACGGGTGTTCGAGCCTGACGCGGCCGTGAAGTCTGGGCCGCTTGCGGTGCCTGGTATTTCACAACCCTGGCGGGTGGCGGCGCTGGCCTTTGGCGCGGTTGCGCCCGAGCAATGGGGATCGCTGCATCGGGGAGTCGATTTCCATGATGTGAAGGCTGATCTGGAGCGACTGTGCTCGCCGCTTGAGCCCGAGTTTGTAGCGGTTTCGCATCCGGCCCTTCATCCTGGCCGGTGCGCGCAGATGCTGGTCGAGGGCCAGCCGATCGGCTTTATGGGTGAACTGCATCCGGCCCTGCAACAAGCGCTGGAACTGCCCTCGGCGCCAGTGCTGTTTGAAGTCGACCTGGAAATATTGCGTCATCGGGCGGTGCCGGTGCATGCCGATGCCTCGAAGTTTCCCGCGGTGCTGCGTGATATTGCGCTGATCGTTCCAGTCGATCTGCCCGCGGCCAAGGTTGAGAAGACGCTCCTCCAGACCGCTCGCGAAGAGGCCGACGCCGCCATCATCCAGCAGGTCGTCCTGTTTGACGAATACCGCGGTAAGGGCTTGGAAAATAAGGAGAAAAGCCTTGCGTTCCGATTGCGGATGCAAGATACTGCCCGCACGTTGAGTGACGCTGAGGCGCAGCGCGCGGTTCAGGCGGTGGTGGCTCGTGCCGAACGCGAACTGGGTGCGCGACTGCGCGCTGGCACCTGATGCCCCGGAGTAGCCCCTGCCTATGAGTCAAGATATCGTCCAACCCGTTTCGGGGCCGTCGGTGCCCGGTAGCGGCGATTCGGGTTCCAGCGCCGCACTCAATGACCCGCTGCTGACTGACACCACAGTCCTGTCCTTCGAACCGGTATCGTTCGGGCCGGCGTTCACGCTCACCAAGGCTGAGTTGGCGGAAATGCTGTTCGAGCGCGTGGGGCTCAATAAGCGCGAAGCCAAGGACATGGTGGAAACCTTCTTCGAGGAAATCCGCGATGCGCTGGTGCGCGGCGAATCGGTGAAGCTCTCCGGGTTCGGCAACTTTCAGCTGCGCGACAAGCCCCAGCGCCCGGGGCGCAACCCCAAGACGGGGGAGTCGATCCCCATTTCGGCGCGTCGCGTCGTCACCTTTCATGCAAGCCAGAAGCTGAAGGCTCAGATTGAGCTGGGCGGCGACTCCGGAAGTTAATCCACTGCGCCCCCATGAACGGAAAACCCGACGCTCAGGTGACCTTGCCGCCTATACCGGCCAAGCGTTACTTCACCATCGGTGAAGTGAGCGAGCTGTGCGGGGTGAAGCCGCATGTGCTTCGTTATTGGGAGCAAGAGTTTACGCAGTTGCGCCCAATGAAGCGGCGTGGCAATCGGCGCTATTACCAGCACCATGAGGTGTTGCTGGTGCGGCGTATTCGCGAACTGCTCTACGAAGAAGGCTTCACGATCAACGGCGCGCGGAATCGTCTGAGTGAGATGAGTGGGAGTCGCGTACGGTCGGGGTCGGCAGGGGTCGAGGGTGCACTGGCGGGCGCGGGCGATGATCTGTCCGAGAGATCGGCCACGGCGCTAATCGATAAAGAATCGGTAGCAGGTTCGGCTGCGTCGACTGCAACCTTTGCACGACCACCGACGCTTGAATCGGCGGCCGAGGCCGCTGGTCCGACATCCCGTCGATCCGCGAGCGCGCAGCAGGCATTGCCTTTCGCGACCGACGCATCTGGCGGGCAACAGGCGGTTCGGGAAGCCCTCAGGCAGGCGCTTGATCTGCTTCGCTGATATACTCTTGGGCTTCGGGGTGTAGCGCAGCCTGGTAGCGCACTTGCATGGGGTGCAAGGGGTCGCGAGTTCGAATCCCGCCACCCCGACCATGCATGACAACGGGCCGGTCCTCACAAGGGATGCGGCCCGTTTTATTTTCTGCGGCCCACTCGTTTGGCTGCGGCCGTCCCCCTTTCATGCGACTTCTCCTGCACGCGCGTCGCGTTCAGGTTGGCAGCGGTATGTTTGCCGTCTCGCAGGATGGCTTACGCGCTTGCAGGACCAATTAATCCGCTTAAGAATGCGTTGGCTAACGTTTTCTTTTTGGCGTCAGGCCTGTCTGCCCTTTGCGTGCCCACCTGGTTCCCTTGCCCATGCCTGCCATTCCGCTTGTCGATCTGCACGCATCATCCTCCGACCAGGGGGTTCGCCGCCGGGTTGCCACCGAACTCCATCGCGCGCTCACCACCACCGGTTTCGCCTACATCGTTGGCCATGGCGTGCCTCAGACTTCGCTCGACGCGGCATTCGAAGCCTCGCGTGAGTTTCATGCCTCGCCGATGGAAAAGAAGCAATCGATCGCGATCAACCGATTTCATCGCGGCTACATGGGCATGGCCACCTCCACCATCGTGACCTCATCGGTTGCGCAGGTGCGGCGTCCCAACCTGAGCGAGTCGCTCATGCTGATGCACGAGCTCGCGCCCGACGACCCCGACTTTCTGGCTGGCAAACCCATGCAGGGGCCGAATCAGTGGCCAGACTGGCTGCCTGGATTCCGGCCGCCGATCGAGGCCTATATCGCCGATGTGGACAACGTAGCGCGTCTCATCATCAAGACCATTGCGCTGTCGCTTGATCTGCCCGAGGACGCGCTCGATCCGTTTTTTGCGCGACCCACCACCTTTTTGCGACTGCTTCACTATCCGCCACAGGCGCCGGCAACCCCCGATGATCAGTTCGGCTCGGCACCGCACACCGACTACGGCATCATCACCGTGCTGGCGCAGGACGCCACCGGCGGGCTGCAGGTTCGGCCGCGCGGTTCCGCAGAGTGGATCGATGCGTTGCCGATCGAGGGCGCGTA
This sequence comes from Burkholderiaceae bacterium, assembly GCA_023253905.1. Next base: position 1,572 of record JALREG010000281.1, on the reverse strand, counting down.
TGTGCTCAATGTCGCCGACATGCTTGCGCGCTGGACCAACGATCGGTTCGTATCCACGCCGCATCGCGTGATCAACCGATCGGGGCAGGAGCGTTATTCGATTCCGTATTTCTTTGATACCGACATGAACGCGATGATCGAGTGTCTGTCCACCTGCGTGAGCCCCGGGCATCCTGCACGTCATCCGCCGGTACGCTATGGCGACTACCTGATCGAACGGCTGGACCGCAACTACGATTACCGCAATAAGGCCGAGACGCGTTGACTCGGACCTGAACTTTTCACTGCTGTTTTATCCATCCAAGGAGCCCCGATGAACATTCCCTTCGACCGCAGGCAATGGCTGCTCTCGAGCGCTGCGTTGGCAGGCTCCGCCTCGCTGGCGCTGCCCAACTTGTCAGCCGCGCAGCAAGCCAAGCTGATTATCAACACCTATGGTGGTCGCTGGGAGAAGTTCTGGCGCGGAACGCTGATTCCGCCCTTTGCTAAATCAACGGGCATTGAGCCCACGCTTGATATCGGGCTGGGCAAGAATTTTGTTGCCAACATCCGTGCAGCAGGAACAGGGCCCGCCCCCTATAGCATCGTCATGATCAACGAGAATATCGCCAGCCTGGTGCGCTCGGAGGGTTTCTTCGAGCCAATTCCAGCGGCGAAGGTTCCGAACCTTGCCAATGTGTATCCGAATCTGCGCAATGCTGGCGACAACGGGGTGCGCGGGATCATCTCGGCAATCGGGATCGGGTACCGCAAGGACCTGGTGAAGAAGCCACCGACATCCTGGACTGATCTCTGGACCAATCCCGAGTTCAAAGGAAAGATCGGCCTCTATCAGATCGGCAACACGGCTGCGATGCTGTTTCTGCTGATGACTGCGCGGATCTATGGTGGATCGGAGCTCGCGGTTGATCGGGCATTCGCGGAAATCAAAAAGCTGCTGCCGTTTCAACAGGCTGACTGGAGTGGCACGGTCGCTACGCAACTGACACGCGGCGATGTGAGCGTGGCGGTCATTGACTTCCCCGAGATCGTCGCGCTGCGAAAGAAAGGCGTGCCGGTGGAAATGGTGGTGCCCAAGGAGGGTGTGGTCGCCTTCGAGCAGTCGTTCAATATCTTGAAGAATGGTCCGGCCAAGGAAGCGGCCTACCAGTATCTCAATTACATCCTCGATCCCAAGGTGCAGGAGGCGATGGCAGCCGAGTTCTTCACTTCGCCCAGTAACACCCAGGCTCAGATCGCTGGCGCGCTGGCGGCTGATGTTCCAGTGAATGGCCCGGCCATGGCGTCCATCGTTCAGTTTGACTGGTCCAAGATCAACCCGATGGTGGGTGAGATCACAGACCGGTGGAATCGCGAGATGAAATGACCAAGCCTCTCGCAGCTTTCGGGCCGGTTCAATGACCCGGCTTGTGATTGAGCGACTGGAGAAACGGTTCGGCAACGTCGCGGCGCTAAAGTCGCTGTCGCTCAGGGTGGAGGAGGGAGAGCTGATCTCGCTCCTTGGCCCGAGCGGGTGTGGCAAGACCACCACCTTGCGCTGCGTGGCGGGGTTCGAGCAGCCCGATGCGGGCG
>JALREG010000041.1 GCA_023253905.1 Burkholderiaceae bacterium | reverse complement strand
GTCGTTGAACTGCGAGGCGCCGTTCAGCGTAATGGCCTGTGCCTGGGCGCGGCCGATGATTCCGAAGCTTGAAACGGCGGCGGCGCCTGCCGCCCCGACAAAGGCTCTACGTTGCATGCTGGTCTCCTGTGGTGTTCTTTTAGGTGTCTGGGGCAGGTCTGCCCGACGACACCCTTTGAGTGTAGCCGCTCGGGGCGCTGCGGTCGAGGCCGAGCAGCGTGGTTGAGATACGCCGTCCCAGGGTTGGAGCGCGCGCAGGCCGCGCGCCTGGGCCTCAGCGCGGGGGCGCCCCCCGGGTGTTTTCCCATGAGCAGTAAATGCCGCCCTGCAGGTCGCGCGCGATGGGGTCGCGGTCGTTCGCGTGCTCGGTGACGCGTCCGCGCCAGTCGTCTGCGCTGTCCTGCGGCGCGTAGCCGATCCGGCGCTGGGCTTCGTCGGGCCACCAGCCCTCCCGGTTGTTCGAGGCGCCAAACACGATTTCGAAGTGCACATCGGCCTCGATCGAACGCTCGATCAGCTGCGCCAGGTCGCGATGGCTGATCCAGGTGGAGAGATGCCGTAACTCGCCCGGCTCATCGGGCGAACGGGCGGTACCGATTCGCAGGCACACCGCGGTCAGCCCGAACTTGTCGGCGTAGTAGCTCGCGAGCGCTTCGCCAAACGCCTTGGAGACGCCATAGCGGGTATCGGGTCGAACCGGCTCGGCGCCGGTGAGCGGGGTGCTCCTCGGATAAAAGCCGATGGCGTGGTTGGACGACGCAAACACGATCCGGCGCACGCCCGCGAGCCTCGCCGCCTCAAAGGTCTGATAGCAGCCCTCGATGTTTGAATCGCGAATGTCCGCCCAGGGCGCCTCGGTGGAAATGCCCCCCAGATGCACCACCGCATCCACCCCCTGCATCGCGCGCTGCATGGCTTCGGGGTTGGAGAGGTCGCAGCGCACCACGGTTTCATGGGGCCGCGCCGGGTCCATCTCGGCACGATCCACCAGGACCAGCGCCCACTGGCCCTGCCAGCGCGCGCGAAGCATGCGTCCAATCAGCCCGGCTGCACCGGTGATCATCACTTTTTTCATCGCCAAGTCTCCCTGAATTGGGTGTGAGTCGCGGTTTGAGCATCGTACAGTGGCTGGTGTATCGTCCGCTCGCCTGTCCCCTCACGAGGAGCCTACCAAGATGTGGCAACCCAGCCCGCGCTACCCGGATCCGGCCATTGAAGTCGTTGATCCTTCGTTTGAGCCGTTTCGGCTTTACAGTGCTGCGGTCGAGCGTATCGCGACCGGCTTCCGATGGGCCGAGGGGCCGGTGTGGTTTGGCGATGGTCGTTATCTGCTCTGGAGCGACCTGCCGAACAACCGCATGATGAAGTGGGAGGATTCGACCGGCGCAGTGTCGGTATTTCGAGGCCCCTCGAATTTTGCCAATGGCAATACGCGTGACCGGCAGGGGCGGCTTGTGACCTGCGAGCACGGTGGTCGTCGGGTGATCCGCACGGAATACGACGGTTCGATCACGGTGCTCGCTGATCGCTATCAGGGTAAGCGTCTGAATTCGCCCAATGACGTGGTGGTCAAGTCCGACGGGTCGATCTGGTTCACTGATCCGCCTTTTGGCATCCTGGGAAACTATGAAGGGCATCGCGCCGAGCCGGAGCTGCCACAGAATGTCTACCGGATTGATCCTTTGAGTGGGCTGCTCGAGGCAGTTGCTGAGGATATTCGCGGGCCGAACGGGCTCGCCTTCTCGCCCGACGAGCGAATCCTTTACCTGGTGGAGTCGCGGGCTCGCCCCAATCGTCTGATTCTCGCGTTCGATGTCAGCGCGGACGGTCGCACCCTGTCGGGCAAGCGCACTTTCATCGACGCAGGCCCGGGCACCCCCGATGGTTTTCGCGTGGATGTTCACGGCAACCTCTGGTGTGGCTGGGGCATGGGCCGCGACGACCTCGATGGGGTGCATGTGTTCTCGCCTGAGGGCAAGCTGATTGGCCGGATCCGCCTGCCCGAGCGTTGTGCCAATGTCTGCTTTGGCGGCCCGGCGCGCAATCGGCTGTTCATGACAGCCAGCCAGTCGCTTTATTCCCTCTACGTCAATACCCAGGGCGTCGCAGGCGGCTGATTGAAGCGATATCCGCCCTCGCTCGCTAAACTCCCGTTTTTTTTTCGAGGCCCGCGCCATGGAACTCTCCGATAAGTCCAGCCGGCAGCTC
>JALREG010000185.1 GCA_023253905.1 Burkholderiaceae bacterium | reverse complement strand
ATTTTTCGCAACCGGTGATGCAGCGTTTGAGGATCTCGGGATCGTTGAGGGCATCCCAAGCCTGTTCGCGGGTGACGGCGAGCTGACGGCTGCCTTGCATGTCCATGATGGGGTTCCAACTAGGTGAGGGTCTGTTGAGGGACCCGGAGCAGCGGTGGATGAAGCGTGTGCGAGTTTACGCTTTGCGGGTGGTGCTACCCGCGCGCTCAGTGAGCCATTGACGGAATTCGGCACCGACCTCGGCGTGTTCCTCACCCAGGTCGACCGTGGCTTGCAGGAAGCCCAGTTTGGAGCCGCAGTCGTACCGCGTGCCTCGATAGCGATAGGCGAAAACCTTCTCGCGTCTGAGCAACTGCGCAATGCCGTCGGTCAGCTGGATTTCGCCGCCCACACCTCGTGGAAGCGCTTCGAGTTCCTTGAAGACGCCCGCGCTCAGGATGTAACGACCGGCGACCGCGAGCGTGGTGGGGGCGACCGCCGGCTCGGGTTTTTCGACGATGCCCGAGACATCGACGATGCCGTCGGCGACTTCGCGACCCGAGACAATGCCGTAGCGCCGTGTGTGTTCGCGCGGCACGTCCTGGACCGCGAGGATGCTGGCTCGCCATTCGGTGTACTGGGCCACCATCTGAGCCATGACAGGCGGTGTGCCCACCATGAGGTCATCGGCGAGCAGCACGGCGAAAGGTTCGCTACCGACCAGTTCGCGGGCACAAAGCACCGCATGGCCCAGCCCCAGCGCGCGCGGCTGGCGCACGTAGGTGCACAGCATGTCATCGGGCGCGATCGAGCGTGCAATGGAAAGGAGGCTGAGTTTGCCCGCCACCTCGAGCTCGTTTTCCAGCTCATACGCGGTGTCGAAGTGGTCTTCGACGCTGCGCTTGGTTCGCCCGGTGACAAAGATCATCTGGCGGATACCGGCCGCGTAGGCCTCTTCCACCGCGTACTGGATGAGAGGCTTGTCGACCACGGGCAGCATTTCCTTGGCCGAGGCTTTGGTGGCAGGCAGGAACCGCGTCCCAAGACCGGCGATCGGGAACACTGCCTTGCGGATAAGTTGTGCAGTCATGTTGAGAAGACCCAAGGGGAGGGGCGTTGAGGTGCGGCGCTTTGGCGCCAAACCATTCAAGTTTACCGCCCCGTCGGTTGCGTGACCCCGCTTATCATTGAGGGTTCGGGCACTATTGCCGCCGTCGCGGAGTCGTCTTCCATGTCCTCTGTTGTCATCACCCCGGTCATCCTCTGTGGCGGTTCGGGGACTCGCCTCTGGCCGCTCTCACGCAAGAGTTTCCCCAAGCAGTTTGTGCCGCTGGTCGGTGACCAGAGCCTGCTCGAGCTCACGCTGCGGCGAGTGGCGCCGCTCGGCGAACAGGTGCTGATGGTGGCGGCCGATGAGCACCGGTTCATGGTGCTGGAGGCGCTGGACGCGGCAGGCGTGTCGGGAGCCATGCTGCTTGAGCCGGCGGCCCGCAACACCGCAGCGGCGATGGCGCTCGCCGCGCTCTATCTGCGCGCGGGGGGCCAGTCTGATGCGCTCATGCTGTTCTGTCCGTCGGATCATCACATCCCGGATGCCGCGGCATTTGCGGCCACGGTGGCTGATGGGGTAGCCGCGGCGCAGTCTGGTGCCATCGTCACGTTTGGCGTCATGCCAAGTTTTCCCAGCACCGCCTATGGCTACATTCGGCAGGGCGCCCCGCGGGCAGACGGCAGCCGGCAGGTCGAGCGCTTCATCGAAAAGCCCAGCGCCGCGCGCGCGGGTGAACTTCTGCTGGAGGGCAACGTGCTCTGGAACGCGGGCATCTTTCTCGCACGGGCCGACACCCTGATCGAAGCACTCGAGCGTCATGCCGCAGACATCGTCACGCAGGTCGCGCGCGCGCTCGAGGGCGCGCATCGCGAGACGCTGCCTGCCCGGGGACCGGGCGGGCAGGTGCCCCTGGTGCGGCCCGTTCGAATACAGCTCCGCGGCTGCCGGCGCGCGCTGGGCAACATCCAAGACGACACCCAGCTCCCACTCGGCCGACAGCGGCAGCAGC
>JALREG010000140.1 GCA_023253905.1 Burkholderiaceae bacterium | reverse complement strand
CCAAGACCACCGGAGGCACAGCTTCGATCTCGCTCGGCACTGGAAACGATGGAGGCGGAATCGGCGGCGGCCCGATCGCGTCGACACTGAATGTCGACGGAGGAGAGGGGACCGATCGCTTCTTCATCGGGCCGCAGAAGCGTCTGGGGAACGACCAGACGCGTCTGGCGCAGATTCAGGGGGGACGCTGGAAAACGGTGTCAGACTTCCTTCGCTGAAGCTTGGCGCATCTCGCGGGCGCTTTCGTCCGGGCAAGTCGCCCGGGCGGAAGTTGCCCGCGCAGCGTGAGTGGGCAATCTTTCGGCCCACGATCTCGAGGGTGGCCAGCGGGTCAGCCGACCGCAAATACTGCCGATCCGGTCGCGATCAGCGTGTGATGCTCGTTCTCCAGACGCATCTGTATCGACGCCGTGCGCTCGCCCATCCGGAGCACCCGGGCCGAGGCTGCAAACCGCTCGCCCAGACCTTTCTCTAGATAGTCGATTCGCAGGTCTACGGTGTGAGTGCGCGCCAGTCGCGCGAAGACCTGCTCGGGCGCCGCATCACGATGACGCTCAATGAACGCGAGCATCACCGCAAGTCCGGCTACGGAGTCCAGCGCGGTCGCAATCACGCCGCCGTGAAGCTGCCCGTGAACAAAATGTCCCACCAGCTCCGGGCGCATGGCAAAGCCCAGAACGGGCTCGCTCGGGTTGAGTGACTCCACCCTGATGCCCAGCACCGCGTTGAAGCGGATACGCTCCTCGAAGGTATCGATCACCGTGCGCGACAGCCAGGCCGCGCGTTCAGCGGGGTCTTGGGGCAGTTCGGCAAACGGTTTGGCGGACATCATGCAGCGATCACGTGCGGGACAAGAGCCCCATGGTTTTTGCGATGATGCCCAGCATCACTTCGTCGGCGCCGCCTCCAATGGAGGCAAGCCGCGAGTCGCGCCAATGGCGGTTGACCGAGGTTTCCTCGATATAGCCCATGCCGCCCCAGAACTGCAGGCACCAGTCGGCGGTTTCCCGCGCAACGCGCGCCGCCTTGAGTTTGCACATGGAGGCGAGCTGGGTCACATCCTGGCCGGCGATGTAGAGCCCGACCGTCTTGTGGAGCAGCGCCCCGGTGGCCTCCACTTCGGTCTGCAGTTCGGCGAGTTTGAACTGAATGAACTGATTCGCAAGCAATGATTTGCCAAACGCCTCACGGCTCTTCAGATAGTCGATGGTTTCCTGGATGATGAGCGCGTTCTTCTGCCAGCCGGCGGCTGCCCACATGCGCTCTTCCTGAAACTGCATCATCTGGTAGGTGAAGCCCATGCCCTCTTCGCCGATTCGCCAGCGCTGCGGGACGCGAACGCTGTCAAAGTGAATCTGCGCGGTATCGGATGAGTGCATGCCGGCCTTGCGCAACTTTCGTGCAATGGTGATGCCGGGTGTATCCATGGGTACGCAGATCAGGGTCTTGTTGCGATGGGCAGCGCCCTCTGAGGTGTTAGCAAGGAGGCACATCCAGTCGGCCTGCGTGCCGCTGGTGGTCCACATCTTGCCGCCGTCGATCACGTAATCGTCGCCATCGCGGCGTGCCACGGTACGGATGGAGGCGACGTCAGAGCCTGCGCCGACCTCGGATACCCCGAGGCAGGCCACGCGCTCGCCGCTGATGGAGGGAGCGAGAAATTCCTGCTTTACCTCGTCAGAGCCGAAGCGCGCGAGTGCCGGTGTGGCCATGTCGGTTTGTACGCCGATTGCCATCGGGACACCGCCGCAGCGCACCCAGGAAAGGGCCTCTGCCATAGCGAGGCCGTAGGAGTAGTCAAGCCCCATGCCCCCGAACTCCACCGGTTTGCAGACCCCGAGAAATCCCAGGCGTCCCATCTTGCGAAACAGTTCGCGCGCCGGAAAGATGCCGTCGGCCTCCCATTGATCGACGTGCGGATTGATCTCGGACTCGATGAACTTTCTGAGCGAGTCCTGAAGCTGTCGGTGCTGATCGGTATAGAGGTTCATGGTGTGACTGAATCGTATCAGGGCTTGGTTGTAGACGACTGACTGGCCTGGCGTGTTTCTGCCATCATCGATGCGATGCCGCTTGCGCAGATGATGGCAATACCGAGACTGCCGATGGGGTCGGGAAGGTCGCCGAAAAAGATCCAGCCCGCGACCGCGGCCCCGACAATCTGCAGAAAGGTGAGTGGCGCCACGAAGGAGGCGCTCGACCAGTAGTAGGCCTGGACCAGACAGATCTGACTGATGGTGCCGCACACGCCAATTCCGACCAGTTGCGCCCACATCGCCGGCGTGAAGGCCTGAGGCCAGCCGCCCCAGACGGGCATCAGCGGCAGCGTGAGCGCCGACACGACCGTGCCGACCAGCGCGGTGATCAGTACGGTCGCGGTGGTTCCTTCGCCCGGTGTTGAGGAGAGCTTCCGGGTGAGGAGCTGAAAGACAATGCTGCAGGCCACGGTGATGAGGGCGAACCCCACACCGGTTGGGCTCAGATCGGTGCCGGGCCTCAGGATGAGGAGCATGCCAGCGAACCCGCCGGCTGCACCCAGCCAGCGCCAGATCGTGACCCGCTCGCCGAGTAACGGTCCCGCGAGCAGCATCACAAAGAATGGCGTGATGAACGCAATTGCTGTGGCCTCGGCCTGGGGCAGATAACCGAGCGCACTGAAAAAGCTCAGCGTGAATCCGACCAGCATCAGTCCGCGGATGATTTGCAGCCAGGGCCGATGCGTCCGAATGATGGCAGCGCCCAGCCGCGGGCCGAAGATCAGCACCATCAATGCTGCGTGGACAGCATGACGGGCGAACGAGATCAAAGGCGTGCCCATTTGCGCGGCGAGCGCTTTGGCAATCGCATCCATCAGAATGAAGAAAACCAATCCGGTCAGAAGGAAAGCGAAGGCACGGACGGGACGCGCGTGGTGAACAGATGCCTCGCTCAACATGACCCTTCTTTTGTTTTCAGTGATCTGATTCGCTGACCTGTGCCCGCTGGACTGAGCGCGAATTCAGGTATCTTGAAGCGAATGACGAAAGGTATCTCATGAATCTCGCCCAGTCGTTTCGTGCAGTCCCGATTTTCATGTTGGCTTTGCTCAGCCTGCTGCTTGGTGGTTGTGGGTATAACGATTTTCAGCGGCTTGACGAGCAGACCAAAGCCGCCTGGTCGGAGGTGCTGAACCAGTACCAGAGGCGAGCCGATCTGGTGCCCAATCTGGTGGCCACCGTCAAGGGGGAAGCCTCGTTCGAACAGGAGACCCTTACTCGGGTGGTGGAGGCGCGCGCCCGCGCAACGGCGATTCAGGTCACGCCCGAGACCCTCAACGATCCGCAGGCCCTGCAACGCTTCCAGCAAGCCCAGGGTAGCCTCGGTTCGGCGCTGTCGCGCCTGCTCGCGGTGAGCGAAAGCTATCCCACGCTCAAATCCAATCAGGGCTTTCAGGATTTGCGAGTTCAGCTTGAGGGCACAGAAAACCGGATCACCGTCGCCCGCAATCGCTACATTCAGGCCGTGCAGCAGTACAACACCCTCGTGCGCAGTTTTCCAAGCAATCTCACTGCGCTTGCCCTGAGTTACCCGGTCAAGCCCAACCTGAGCGTCAGCAACGAGGCGCAGCTCAGCCAGCCCCCTGCTGTCGACTTTCAGAAAAAATGAGCGTTTCAACATGATGCGCAGCCCGGCCCTCGCGCGCAGTTTTCTGCGCACGCTGGCCAGATGGGGGCTCGCGCTCGCGCTCGCGAGCCTTCAAGGGCTTGCGCACAGTCAGGCGCTTCAGGCGATTCCTCCGCTAAGCGCGCGCATCATCGACACCACGGCCACTCTGACAGCCGAACAGCTGCAGGCGATTGAGGCGAGGCTGCGGGCTTTCGAAGTGGCCCGGGGCACCCAGATCGTTGTGCTGATGGTGCCCACCACGGCGCCGGAAGACATCGCCGACTATACCCAAAGGGTCGGTGATGCCTGGAAGATCGGTCGCAGGGACATCGGAGACGGTCTGCTCCTGATCATCGCCAGGAATGACCGCACGCTCCGTATCGCACCGGCCAAAGCGCTGGAGGGTGCCATACCCGATCTTGCGGCGCGACAGGTGATTGATCGAACCATCGTTCCGCGCTTTCGCGACGGTGACTTCGCGGGCGGCATCGATGCGGGCCTCAGCCGGTTGATGGCACTCGTCGCAGGCGAAGCGCTGCCCGAACCGCGCGGGGCGAGCGGCACAGCAAAATCCGCCTCCGACTGGACCGATGCCCTCGTGCTGTTGCTGGTGGCCGTCCCGGTCCTGGCCCGCCGGCTGACGGGCTGGTTTGGGCGCAAACTGGCGTGCCTCGTCACCGGACTGGGGGCGGGGCTCCTCACCTGGGCCTCAGGCGCGGGCTTGATCCTGGTCCTGCTTTCCGTGCCGCTGGCGGTTCTCTGGGGATTGATGGCAACCATGGCCACCTGGCGGGTTCACGCCGGTCGATCACGTGGCGACTGGACGAATTTGGGCGGACGTTCCGGCACGTGGTCGGATGGTGGGTTCAGAAGCGGCGGTGGCGGAAATTTCGGTGGCGGCGGCGCCTCGGGACGGTGGTGACATGACATCACGAGCAGTCACCCACTCGAAGTGGCTTGGCTTCGCAGGCCGGCAGTTGTGGTTTGATGAAGCGGATATCGATCAGCTGCTGGGCCCAGGCTGGGCTGAGCGGCTGACTGCACAAGTCCAGACCACCGAAGCGGGTGGCTCGGGTGAGGTGAGGCTATGCGTTGAAGCGGCTTTGCCCTGGGCGGATGTCGTACGGGCGCGCGAGCTTGGCATTGATCCGCTGATCCGCGAGCGCGCTTCGAATCTCTTTTCTCAACTGCGGGTCTGGGATACCGAGAACAACAGCGGCGTTCTGTTCTACATGCTCCTGTCTGAGCGAGCCATCGAAATCGTGGTCGACCGCGGCTTACGGCGCATAGACGCCCGCTGCTGGCAGGATCTGGCAGAGGACACGGCGCGGGGCTTACGGACAGGGCAAGGCTTGCAGGCGCTTTTAACGAGCCTCGAGCGGTGCAGGGGCCTCCTGCAGGGGGCGGGTCTGGCGGAGGACAGTGCGGGCAATGAACTTCCCGATACGCCGCATCGGCAGTAGTGGCGCCCCCGACACGAATCGAACGTGTGACCCTCCCCTTAGGAGGGGGATGCTCTATCCACTGAGCTACGGGGGCGTGCCGTTGATTGTAGCCGAGCCGCCTGTTGCCCAGTGTGCCCGCTCGAGGTTGCGGTAATGCGCGATCGCGTAGCGGATGCCGCTTGCCCCGGTACACGTCTGTCTCGACTCCAGCAACCACTTCGCGGGATCGAGGGATGGGAAGAAGGCGTCGCCCTCAGGTTCGAGATCGATCTCGGTGATGATCGCCTGATCGGCCTGGTCGAGTACGGCGCGATAGATCTCCCCACCCCCGGCAATAAAGACGCTGGGGACATCGCCCGCGAGCGTGATTGCCTCATCCATTGACGCCGCCCGCTCGCAACCTGGGCGCGTCCAGGAGGGATCGCGGGTGAGCACGATGGTGCGACGGCCCGGAAGCGGCCGGCCGATGGACTCGAAGGTTTTCCTGCCCATCACCAGCACATGACCCAGGGTGGTGGCTTTGAAATGCCGGAGATCTTCAGGCAGCTGCCAGGGCAGAGTGTTGTGCAGACCGATCACGCCATTGGCGGCGCGGGCCACGATCAGGGTGATCAGGGGGCGCGGTGCCACCGCGCGGACGCCCTGCGTCATACCGCGACCGGGGCCTTGATGTGCGGATGCGACTGATAGCCGGCGATCTCGAAGTCTTCGAACCGGTAGTCGAAGATGGAATCCGGACGGCGCAGGAGGGTGAGGCGGGGCAGCGGGAAGGGCTCGCGCGCGAGTTGCGCGCGGGCCTGTTCGAGATGGTTGAGATAAAGATGGCAGTCGCCGCCCGTCCAGATGAAATCGCCGGGTTGCAGATCGCATTGCTGCGCCACCATGTGGGTGAGGAGCGCATACGATGCAATATTGAACGGAACACCCAGAAAAATATCGGCGCTGCGCTGATACATCTGGCAGGACAACCGCCCCCCCGCTACATGAAACTGGAAGAACGCATGACAGGGCGCCAGCGCCATTTTTGGCAGATCGGCGACATTCCAGGCCGATACGATGAGGCGCCGCGAGGAGGGGTCTCGGCGGATCCGATCCACCACGTCCGAGATCTGATCGATGGTGCCGCCGTCGCCCGCGGGCCAATTGCGCCACTGATAGCCGTAGACCGGACCCAACTCGCCCTGATCGTCAGCCCATTCATCCCAGATGCTGACACCGTTGTCGCGCAGATAAGCGACGTTGGTGGAGCCCTGCAGAAACCACAGAAGCTCGTGAATGATCGAGCGCAGGTGCAACTTCTTGGTGGTGACCAGCGGAAAACCCTCGGCAAGGTCAAAACGCATCTGCCAGCCAAACACCGAGAGCGTACCGGTGCCCGTACGGTCGGACTTCGATTCGCCCCGTTCGAGAACATGGCGCATCAGGTCGAGATAGGCTTTCACGGGCCGAGGCCTTCGAAGGTGGCCGAGGTCATGTGGTCGACGATATCGTCTTCGCTCAGGGCACCCGACTCACGCAGGAAATCGAGCGTGGGGTCGCAGGAGCGCGCATAAAAATGATAGAGAAGAAACTCTTCGCGATAGTGCGAGGCGATTGCGCCGTCGGTCTGTGCGCGGTGGATCAGCGTGCCGATCCGCTCGGAGACCGCGATCAGCAGATCGACATACTCGCGTGAGCGGGTGAGCGCTTCGCGCACTGCGGCGCTGGTGGAGGGCAGGTGCGGAACGCCTCCCGCCAGCCGCTCGCGCAGCACCCACTCCAGCAGGGCCCGAAGCTGCGCCACTGCGGGCAGGGAGTCGGGAAGCGCATCGAGCGCTTCGCTGGTGCGCCGCAACAGCCGCAGCATCACCGCAACCGCCAGCGTGTCTTTCGAGGCGAAGTGCTTGTAGAGGCTGCCCTTCGCGATACCGACCTCTGCCGCGATATCGTCCATTGACATGAGTTCGTAGCCACGTACGGCCAGCAACCGGTTGGTGGCGTCTAGGATGGCCTCTTCACGCGCTTCAAACTGCGTTGCCCGGAATGATTTTCGCTGCGGCGACAGTGATGCCGATTCCTGCGCGGAATGCATGTCTGCCGAGCGGGTGGAAAGTTGCTGTGTCACGATCCGGGTCGTTTTCCGCGCGCGCTCATGGTCGATCCGTTGCGCGGTTGTCATTATTGAATGGCGCGGATTCTATCGAACGTGCTGCGGTCCGAGCGGAGTATCAGAGCCCAGCCAGGGGCCTTGTACAGCTGAGCCGGCTAGGGCCTGGGGGCGTCCCGGTTGAGTAGCTCAACGCTGGTGCGGCGAGGCGCCGCGACCTCGATGCGCTCGCCGAAGCGATCAAACACCGCGCCGTCGGCGTTGACTTCGCGCAGGTTGAGCCCCGGAGCGACGTTTTCCCCGACCGCGTACGCCTTGGGCGGTGCCCCGTTCACCGACAGCAGGGCGGCACCCAGTTTGGGGTGAACGATCACGCCGACCACCCGGATTGCACCCAGCCGCGAATCGGGTGCGCCGGCGGCAACGCGCCCGACCGAACCAAAAAGTGCGAACGCAGCCGCCGGGTCGGGCTGGGTGAGCGTGGGCTCAACTGCCGGAGCGATTGCCGGTTTCGGGGCGCTCAGCAGGACCCCCCACCAGATGATTGTCCCGGCGCAGGCGACGATCGTGAGTGCGCCGACCAGGCCGGCGGAGGAGATCCGTGAAGGGCTGTAACGAAAGCGACTCATGGCAGTGCGATAGTTCAATGTCCGAGGTCAAGCGGCGGGCGGCAGCAGTTGCCATGGCCGCTGATATCATAGCCCGGGTTCTTTTTCGGAATTTTCAAATGCAGCGGCGGCTTGGCAGGCAACGAGAATCGTTCAGAGACCGGATTCGGCAGCGCGGATTCACGCTGATCGAATTGATGGTCGTCATTGTCATTCTCGGCATTCTCGCGGCGATCGCTGTGCCCAGGATCATGAGTAAGCCCGACGAGGCCAGGGTTCGCGCTGCGCAGGCTGAGGTGGCGCAAATTCTTCAGGCGCTGGACCTCTATCGGCTGGATAACCAGCGCTACCCCAGCACCGAGCAGGGGTTGACGGCGCTCGCCGTACGGCCTTCCGTTGAGCCGGTTCCGCAAAACTGGAAGGCTTATCTCAAGCAGGCGCCCAATGATCCTTGGGGGCGGCCCTATCAATACCTGAGCCCGGGGGTTCGCGGCGAAATCGACGTCTTCAGCCTGGGCGCTGACGGCCAGCCGGGAGGCGAGGGCGTCAATGCCGACATCGGGAACTGGTCACTTAACCGCTGAACCAGTCCGCCCCGGGCAACTGGGGCGCGAGGTGCGCAGCCGCCAGACCGGCTTCACGCTGGTTGAAATGATGGTGGCCTTGCTGATCGCAGCGGTCCTCGCCGGGACGCTGATGCTCGCTGTGCCCGATCGGTCCAGAAGCCTTCGCTACGAGGCCGATCGGCTGGCTCGTCTCATGGCGATTGCCCGCGAGGAAGCGCTGCTGCGCGGCGCACCGGTTCGCTTCGAGTCCAACGCGGAGCGCTACCGCTTTGTGGTGTGGCTCGATCGCGCGTGGTGGCCCCTCGCCGACGACCCGGCGCTACGTGAGCGCGAGTGGTTCGCGCCGACGACGCTTACGCTGGAACGCGCCGATGGCCAGCGGGTGATCGAATTTGGCCGTGAACAGGTCGATATACCTTTTCGCCTGCGGCTCTCGCGAGAGGGAGTGCAGGCAGCGATTGTTGCCAACGGACTTGGGATTTTTTCAGTCGAATGAGCGTCTCATGAGCCTGCGCCACCGGCCACCCAGGACAGCACTGGTTTTCCACCCACGGACTCGGGAGCAGGGGTTCACGCTTCTGGAGGTGCTGATCGCATTGACCGTCGCCTCGATCGCTCTGGTGGCAGCGATGCGCGCGGGGGCTTCGCTCGCACAGGCCTCGGGCGAGACGCGGCTGCGTACCCATGCACAATGGAGTGCCGAGAACCGATTGTCTGCCATTCGCCTGATGGGCGAGTTCCCGCCGGTTGGTCGCCGTACCTATGAGTGCCCGATAGGGGCGGTCGCGCTGCGGTGTAGTGAAGACGTGTTCGCAACGCCCAACCCTTCGTTCAGACGGATTGAACTCGGCGTCGAAAATCCTGCCGACGGACACCGGCTCGCCCGACTGACCGGGTTCGCGGTGAACCAGCGATGAATGCTGCGCGCTGTCGGCCCGCCGTTGTGTGCGGTCAGCTCGGCGATCGGCTGCGGCCAGTGCGGGCAACCCGCTTTCGCGGGCGCAGGCCCATGAGTGGGTTCACGCTGCTTGAACTGCTGATTGCGGTAACCCTGATGTCGGTGCTTGCGCTCATGTCCTGGCGCGCGCTTGATGCCCTGATCGATGCGCGCGAACGCATCACCCGCGCGGGCGATGATCTGCGCGCGCTGGTGGTGGCTTTTGCTCAGGTCGAGGAAGATCTGCGTCGCTCCTGGCCAGTGCGGCTGCTCGACACCGGGCGGGGGCCGGTTGCACTCACCGAATCGCCGGGCGGACGCGACACCACTACGGGCGGGCAGCTTGACCTCATTCGCGAGGCGCCGGCGGTGGCAGCGTTTTCATCAACAGGCTCGACCGCAGGCGATCCGTCGCGTGCCAGCGGGCTACAGCGGGTGGTCTGGCGCCTCGAAGGCGGCCGGCTCGAGCGCGGATTCGTGTTGTGGTGGCCGGGCAGCCCCGACGCCCTCGCTGATACTGCCTTCGGGGCGCGCTCCACGGTCGATGCCACCACCTGGCAGCCGCTGGTCGAGCGGGTCGACGCAATCAGCTGGCGCCTGTATCGACCCGGCCTGGGCTGGCTACCGCCTGGCCAGCGGATCGACGGAACGGGCGACAGCGTCACCGGGGTGGAACTGTCGTTGATTCGCGGCGGCGAGCGGCTCGTGCGCGTGTTTTCCATTCGGGACTGAACATGATGCGCCGTCATTTTTATCGTGAGCGGGGTGCGGCGATCGTGAGCGTGCTGGTGCTGGTGTCGATCGCGACGCTGCTGGTGGCCAGTCTGTTCTGGCGCCAGCACCTGGCTACGCGGTCGGTGCAGAATCGTTTCGCGAGCGCGCAGCTGCGCTGGATCGAGACCGCTGTGCTCGACTGGGCTGCGGTGGTGCTTCGGTCTGACCAGAGCTCGAGCGGCCAGGTCGATCATCTCCAGGAGACCTGGGCCGTTCCGGTGGCCGAAACCCGGCTCGATGAAACGGTGACCGCAGGGGCTCGCATATCGGGCAGCACTCGCTCGGCCCTGATCGCTGGGCAGATCTTTGATGCCCAGGGACGGCTCAACCTGAGTAACCTGGTGCACGACGGCAAGCCCGTGGAGAACCAGGCCGCTGCGTTTCGCCGGTTGCTCGCGCTCCTGGGTCTCCCCCCTGAACTGGAATCAGCCCTGACGAGGCGCTTGCTCGAGTCTTACCCCGCGCCCCCGGCAGCGGCAGGCGATCAGGGGGGGGCGGTTGCCGGGGGGGCCGCGGGATCGGCGGGTGTGCCGGCGGCGTCGGGTTCGCCCCCGCCGGTTGCTCCCGCCCAGAGAGCCATGGCGCCGATTCCGCCACTCGCGCCGCCACTCAAAATGAGCGAACTCTTGCGGCTGCCGGGTTTTGACGAGCGCGTGGTCGAGGCCCTGATGCCGTTTGCCGTACTGCTGCCTAAACACATCCCCTCTGGTGATGCCCGTCACAGCACGGCTAGCACGCGGGTGAATGTGAACACTGCACCGGCCGAGGTGATCGCGGCGCTGGCTGATGATCTGACCCTGGATGCTGCACGCGGGTTTGTCCTGGCGCGGGAGCGTGTGGTTTCCACCACCATCGAACAGGCGGGCAGCCGGTTCAATCCCCCGATCTCGCTCAATGCCGAGCTATTTTCAGTCGGGTCGAGCTTTTTTCTGCTGGTTGGGATGGTACGCTTCGAACGAGTAGAGGCGTCTACCGAGGCGCTATTTTTCAGGGGGCCGGCGCGAGTCGATCTGGTATGGCGGCAGCAGTTCTGAGGCGGGGAGAGGCGATCGTCTGGCTGCCGCCGCGGGTTGCGGGCGAGCGGTCGCTGGCGGGCGAGAACAGTCTTCTGGTGGCGGCGGGTCCCTCGCGCGATCGGCCTGTGATCGTGCGTGCGGGTCTTGAAGCGCTGCCGAATATGCGGTCCGTGCGCCTCATCGTTGATGCGCGAGATGTGACGCTGCTCCGAGCGCGCCTGCCGGCGCTACCCGCAGCCCGGCTGCAGCGGGCGCTTCCCAATCTGCTTGAAGATCAGATCCTGCAGGATCCGCAGACCTGCGCCTGGGCGCTGGGTGGCTCCGACGGTGGCGCGGAGCGCCTGGTGGCGGCCGTCGACAGGCATTGGCTTGATGTGGTCACGCAGGCCTTCGAGCGTCGCGGGATTCGGGTAACGGCGGTGTGGCCGGCGCAGGCGCTTCAGCTACGTCAGCCCGGTTCGGTGGCGGTGCTGCTCTGTGTCGGGTCGTCGATCGCGGTGCTGCCTGCGGCCGGCGACGGAGTGGGGCTTGCAGCGGGCGCCGAACTTCACACCCGGCGCGAGGCGTTGCGATCGGCCTGGGCTTTGCTCGCGGCGAGTGGTGGGGGCGAAGTTCTGGGGTTGGCCGAGGATGACGCCTGGCGCGCGGTGCTTCGCGAGTCGGCTGCTGAAGCCGGCGTGGTGCTTCGGCTCGGCGAACTGCCAACGCCCGGCTCGGCGGCGGTTGATCTGCTGGCCGCGCAGCGTGCGGGCGCGCTCGCGCGCTGGGCCTCTGCACTCGATTGGCGTGCCTGGCGCTGGCCGCTGGCGGGCGCACTCGCCTGTGCAGCACTGGCGGTCGCGGGTCTCAATCTGCACTGGTATTCGCTCGCGCGGGAACAGGCCGAGTTGCTGGCCACGCTCGACCGATCCTTCGCCCAGGTATTTCCCGCCGGCACCACGCGGGTCGATCCGGTACTCCAGATGCAGCGCCATGTGGCGCAGTTGCGCGCCAGGGCCGGACAGACCAGTCCCGACGATTTTCTGCCGCTGGTGGTTGGCCTGGGTCTTGCGCTGGGCACCCAGGCGCAGGATGCGATCGGGTCACTTGAATACCGGGACGGCCGGCTGCGAGCGCGATTCCGCCCGGGGATCGCCGATACGCGTGCCGCGCGCGAGGCGCTCGAACTTGCCGGGCGCAGACAGGGCTTGCGGCTGCGGTTCGAGAGCGAGCGCGAGCCACTCGCCACCATCACGGTTCTTCGCTGAGGGCGCCCCGGATGGAACATCTGCTTCAGCGGTGGCGTCAGCTTTCCTCCAGGGAGCGTAGGTTGATGGTGGGTGCCGTGGTGGCGGCTGCCTGTGCACTGGTCTATCTGCTCCTGATTGAACCCGCCTGGAACGGTCGCGAAGCGGTACAGGCGCGACTGCCCGCGCTGCGTGCGCAAGTCGCCGAGGCCGACCTGATGGTCGCCGAAGCGCGCCGCCTCAGCTCGACGGCTGCGGCATCGCCCCGCCCGTCGCTTCAATCGGTAAGGGTTCGGCTCGAGCAATCCCTTGATTCAGCCGGACTGCGGCCGGGCTTGCAGCAGATTCAGGCAACCGAATCGCTCATTGACCTGCGCTTACGCGGTGTGCCCTTCGCGACCTGGGTCGGCTGGTTGGATTCAGCGCTTCGCGAGACCCGTTTGCGGGTGGCCGATCTGACGGTGACGCGAGATGCCGATCCCGGGCTGGTGAGCGTGCGTATGGTTCTTGAGCTGCCAGGGGGTGATCGGCGATGAGGGCTCGGATGATCATCGCTGCCGCCGCCACGGCGTTGGGGTCGTTACTGGTTGCGCTGGGGGTGATCTTCGCCACCGCGCCCGCAACCTGGCTTGATGCGCTCGCCGCCAGCCTCACGGGTGGCAGGCTGAGACTCGCCGAAGCGACCGGCACCGTGTGGCAGGGGAGCGGCCGTCTGGTCTGGGTTGACACGGGTGAGTCGGCCCAATCACGACGCTCGCTCGCGGGCGTCGCCCTGCCCGGCCGGATTCACTGGCAGCTTGCGCCCGCGCCACTGTTCCTGGGCCTGATCGAGGCAACCCTGAAAGTTGACGGTATGTCCCAGCCCGTGGCGCTGCAGGGAAACTGGCGCGAACTGCGCCTGGGTAACGGACGGTTAGAGATTCCCCGAATCGAACTGGGTGCCCTGGGATCGCCCTGGAATACCGTCCGTCCTGCCGGTGCCGTCATGCTGTCATGGTCCAACATCATGCTGGGGCCGCAGCGGTTTGATGGTGGCGTCACGATTGAACTGCGAAACGTTGCTTCCGCATTGAGCGCAGTTCGGCCGCTGGGCAATTACCGGATCGAGATTCAGGGGCAGGGTTCCCAGGCCAGGATCGGGATGCAGACACTTGACGGGGCCCTGACGCTTACGGGTCAGGGGGCGGCCAGTGCGCGCGGATTTTCTTTCGTGGCGCGCGCCCAGCCAGCCCAGGCCGACGATACCCGGTTGCGGGGTCTGCTCGGGTTGGTCGGGACGCAAGATGGTGAACAGACGATTATCAGAGTAGGGTCATGAATAACAGTCTCATGCGCAGGATCATTCGTACCCAGCCCCGGCCCACAATCAGCGTCGCGGTGCGTGGCCTCACCGTGGTCAGTGCGCTGGCACCGCACGCAACCGGCGTCGCTGCATGGGGGCTCGCCGTGGCGGTCGCGCTGGTGCCGCTTGCGGCCAGCGCCCAGCCTGCCGCGCCGGTGCAACCTGCTGCCGCGGCTGCCTCGGGCGGCGCGGTTGCGGCGCCACCGCCGCTCACGCCGCGCGGCGACGAGGTGGTGCTCAACTTTCGCGATGCAGAAATTGAATCCATCGCCAATGCATTCGCCCACCTGATCGGCCGTAACCTGGTCGTCGACCCACGGGTACGCGGCAAACTCACGCTGGAAACCGCGCGGCCGGTAGGTCGCCAGCAGGCGTTCGAACTGTTTCGGATCGCGTTGCGCGGCTTGGGGTTCGCCTATGTGGATGTGGGTGGCATCGGGCGGATCGTGCCGGAGGCTGATGGCAAGGTACTGGCCTCTGCGGTTCAGCGGCCGGAGGCGGCGGCCGCATCCGCCGGCGAACAGATCATTACGCAGGTGTTCCGGCTGAAACACGAAACCGCGGCCAACCTGGTGCCGGTGCTGCGTCCGCTCATCACGCCCAACAATTCGGTTGTCGCCTATCCTGGCAATAATTCCCTGGTGGTCACCGACTATGCGTCCAACATAGCGCGGCTCGCCGCGATCATCGAATCGATCGATACCGTGGTAGCCAATGAAGTTGAAGTGATTCCCATGGTTCATGCGCTGGCCATTGACGTGGCAGTGGCCGTCAACCGAATGCTCGATGAGAGCGCGCGCGCCGGGGCGCAGCAGCAGCAGTCTGATCCGACCCAGCGCGTGACGGTGTTTGCTGATGCTCGCCTCAACTCGGTGCTGGTGCGCACCTCCAGCCCTGAGCGAATGAAGCTTGCGCGAGGTCTGATCGCGCGGCTTGATGTGGCAAGCAGCGAGCCTGGCAACATTCATGTCGTCTATCTGAGAAACGCAGAGGCGGTGAAGCTCGCGCAAACACTGCGCGGCGTGCTGTCGGGCGACGGCGGGCAGGGCGCGGGTCAAAGCTCTACAACCTTCGGACAAAGCCTGTCGGGCGCGGCGGGGCAGCAGTCCTCGCTGGGTGGAACCAGTCTTGCAAGCGGGCCGCAGGCCGGCCAGGGCGCGCTCGGCGGTAACGCACCGCTGGGTGGCTCCATGGGTCAGTCAACAAGTGGCGGGCTGCAGCAGGGGGCCACCAGTGTCCGGGCGGGGGGAGCCATCATCACCGCGGATCCAGCGAGCAATGCGCTGATCATTACCGCGCCCGATGCGATCTACCGCAGCCTGCGCGCAGTCATCGACAAGCTTGATGCGCGTCGCGCCCAGGTGTTCATTGAATCCCTGATCGTTGAAGTGCAAGCCGATAAGGCAGCCGAACTCGGGATCCAATGGCAGTTCCTTGGGGCGCCTGAGGGATCGACCCGCGGGTTCGGCGGCACCAACTTCGGTTCCGGCGGAACCAATATCGCCACGATTGCAGCCGACCCCAGGCAGATCGCCACCGCCAACGGTCTCAACATCGGCGTGGTCCGCGGTACCGCTCAGCTGGGTACCGCCCAGGTGCTAAATCTGGGGCTTCTTGCCCGAGCGCTGGAATCGGACGCTTCCGCCAATGTTCTGGCGACGCCCAATCTGCTCACGCTCGACAATGAAGAGGCGCGCATCATGATCGGCCAGAACGTGCCGTTCATTACCGGGCAGTTCACCAGTCTGGCCAGTGCGGGCACCGCCACTGCCAATCCATTCCAGACGATCGAGCGGCGCGACGTGGGCACTACGCTTCGGGTACGGCCCCAGATATCGGAGTCCGGCACAGTGCGCCTGCAGATCTTTCAGGAGGTTTCCAGCGTTCTTGATCGGACCAACGCGTCGGGCATCATCACCAATCGGCGGGCTATTGAATCGAACGTGCTGGTTGATGATGGTGAAATCATTGTCCTCGGCGGACTGATCGAGGAAACGCTTTCAGGCTCCGAGTCAAAGGTTCCGGGCTTGGGTGATCTGCCGCTTGTGGGCGGGTTGTTTCGTTATGAGAGCCGCAAGCGGGTGAAGAACAACCTGCTGGTATTTCTCCGCCCTGTCGTGCTGCGCGACATGGAGGCGGCGAATGCAGTGTCGGCCAATCGTTACGACTACATTCGTGCGATCCGCAATGACGTCCGCTTGCCCTCCCGCAACGGCTTACCCGACATGAACGGTACCCTGCTACCCGCTCGCCCCGAGGTGCCAGAGGGTCAGCCCCGGCTGCCTGCTGCGGTCAGGCAGCCCGGTTTCAGCTTCTTTCCCCAGGCACCGGCGGCGCCGGCTCTTCCTGGAGTCGACACACCCTGAGCCTGCCCGGTTCGCTCGCCCCATGACCATGCAACCTGTTCCAGCCTCACGCTATGTGCCCTACGCCTTCGCTCGGGCCAATCAGATTCTAGTTGCCGCGGCGAGCCCCGAGGCGCTCGAAATCTGGATTGGCGAGCGCACGCCGTTACGCGCCGTAGCCGAGCTGTCGCGCACCGTGCCCCTGCGTCTGGTGTCGGTCAGAAAGCCTGCGGATGAACTCGATCTCGCGATTACGCGCGCTTACGCGCAGCGCGAAGGGTCAGCGGCTCAAGTGGTCGATGAGGTGGAAAGCGATCTCGATCTGTCGCAGCTCATGCAGGATATTCCGCGTATCGAAGACCTGCTCGAGTCCGAGGATGATGCGCCCATCATCCGGATGATCAATGCGCTTCTCACGCAGGCGAGCCGCGACGGTGCATCCGACATTCACTTCGAAGCGTTCGAGAGCGCCTCGGTTGTGCGATTCCGTGTTGACGGCACGCTTCGTGACATCGCCCGGCCGCGTCGTGAATTGCATGCGGCGATCGTCTCTCGGGTCAAGATCATGGCGCAGTTGGATATCGCCGAAAAACGCCTGCCCCAAGATGGTCGCATTGCGCTTCGAATCGGGGGGCGTGCGGTCGATGTGCGCGTCTCCACGCTGCCCACAGGCCACGGTGAACGCGTGGTGTTGCGGCTGCTGGATAAGGAAGCGGGACGGCTCGATCTCCAGTCCCTTGGAATGAGCGTTCCCACGCTCGCCGCATTCGACCGGTTGGTGCATCAGCCGCATGGGATTCTGCTGGTGACCGGGCCCACCGGTTCAGGCAAGACCACCACGCTCTACGCCGCGCTGGGCCGCCTCGATTTCAGTCGCATGAATGTGCTTACGGTGGAAGATCCCATCGAGTATCACCTTGAGGGGATCGGTCAGACCCAGGTGAACGCACGGATCGACATGAGTTTTGCGAAGGCGCTTCGGGCCATTCTTCGACAGGACCCCGATGTCGTCATGATCGGCGAGATTCGCGACCTCGAAACCGCGCAGATCGCGGTGCAGGCCTCGCTCACCGGACATCTGGTGCTCGCCACGCTGCACACCAACGATGCTGTGTCGGCGGTGACCCGCCTCAGCGATATGGGGATCGAGCCGTTCCTGTTGTCATCGTCGCTGCTGGGGGTGGTTGCGCAGCGACTGGTTCGCCGACTCTGCGAGCAATGCCGCGAGCCTGATCCGGTTGCCGGGGGGTGGCGGGCGGTGGGCTGTCCTGCATGTGATCGAACCGGCTATCGCGGGCGCACGGGTGTACATGAGTTGTTCGTGGTCGATGATACGGTTCGCGCGCTCATTCACCGCGGCGCGTCCGAGAGCGAGCTGCGCGAAGTCGCGCGTCGGTACGGCATGATGTCCATGCGTGAGGATGGTCAGCGTTGGGTCGAGGCCGGTGTCACGTCAGCCGACGAGGTGGTGCGTGTCACGCGCGACTGACCGGGCTTCCACGCCGGGCGTTGGCTGATGCCGGCTTTTCGATTCGAGGCGTCGGACGCCGCAGGTCGGATCGAGCGCGGTCTAATCGACGCCGATTCGCCGCGCCACGCCCGGGCGCTGCTTCGTGAGCGGGCGCTGGCTCCGCTTGAAGTCGAACCCTTACAGGCCTCAGCCGGCGCGGCGCGCCGGTCGTCAGGCGCACGCCTTCGCACCAGCGATTTGTCACATGCCACCCGGCAGCTTGCGAGTCTGCTGTCTGCGCGGCTACCGCTCGAGCAGGCGCTCGATGTGGTGATCGAACAGGCCGAGGGCCGGACAGTGCGGGAGCGGTTTGCGGCAGTGCGGGCGGAAGTGGTGGGCGGGCAGACGCTCGCGAGCGCGCTGTCAGGCTATCCGCGTGATTTTCCCGAGGTGTATCGCGCGCTGGTGGCAGCGGGGGAGCAATCGGGCGATCTCGCGGGCGTGATGACCCGGCTGGCTGACTACATCGAAGCGCGTGGCGCATTGGTGCAACGCGTCGCGCTCTCATTCATCTATCCGGCGATTGTTACCGTCGTGGCCGCGGCGGTGGTGATCGTGCTCCTCACCTACGTCGTGCCGCAGGTGATCGATGTATTCCGTCAGACCGGGCAGGCGCTGCCATTTCTCACGCAGGCGCTGATCGTGGTCTCTGACTTCACTCGCCAATGGGGTTGGGCGGTGGCGCTTTTTCTCGGGGTGGGCTGGGTCGCGTGGCGTGCCGCCCTGCGTTCGCCCACGGTGAAACTCGCCTGGCACA
This sequence comes from Burkholderiaceae bacterium, assembly GCA_023253905.1. Next base: position 2,416 of record JALREG010000140.1, on the reverse strand, counting down.
CCCGAGCGCTGTCGTTGCCAATCGCCGGGCGACTGCTGTCAGGCCTGGAGACCGCGCGGTTTGCGTCCACGCTGTCGATTTTGGTTGCTTCCGGGGTACCGCTCATCCGCGCTCTGGAGGCGGGCGCTCAGACGCTTTCGAACGAAGCGCTCAGGCATAACGTGCATGATGCGATCGGTCGGGTGCGGGAAGGCGTGTCGCTTGCGAGGGCGCTTTCTGCCGCCAGGCGTTTTCCGCCCCTGATGGTGCATCTCATTGCCAGTGGCGAAGCCACTGGTACGCTCGCCGATATGCTTGAGCGAACCGCCAGGACGCTCAGCGCGGAGACTGAACGTCGCGCGCTTGCGCTCACCAGTCTGCTCGAGCCGCTTCTGATCCTGGTGATGGGCGCTATCGTGCTGCTGATCGTGTTGGCGGTGATGCTGCCGATCATCGAGATCAATCAGCTGGTTCGGTAGCGATCCATTCAAATTCGCATCGCCTGCGCGTAGCCGGTGAGTTCCAGGTAGCCTCGGCCAATCGTACGTCCGGCTTCAGTGACCGTGACCGCGCCCTCCCAGTAGGTGATGCCCGTGCTGCCGCGGGTCTCGAGCTCCTGATCATCAAACAGGGGCTGCAGCTCGATCACACGGTTGCCGACGCGCAGCCGCTGCGCGACGGGCCACGATGCGCCGCTACGCGGTGAGCGCCAACGGCGAAGCGGCTCGAAGGTCACCATTGCGTGATCGCCCTGAGCGCGGATCTCCTGCTGTTCCGCGTCAACCCAGCGGGCGTACTGCCAGAGCGCTTGGCCGTCGGCGCGGCGGACCTGAAAGGCCGTGAGAGCGCTTCCGTCGGTGAGGTGAAGACCGACCCAGTCCCAGCCTTGGGCCTGGGCATCCAGCAGTTCGCTCGACCACTCATGATCGAACCACGCGTGACCCTGTACCGTTCGCGGCGTGAGGCGCGGTTGATCGGGATCGGCCCACGCGACTTCGCCCCGCGCGGCAAGCCAGGGGCGGCTGTAGTAGTAGCTCGCCTGAACGGGTTGCGGGCCTTTCTGGGAAAAGCCCGCCTCGCCCTGTAGCAGCGGGGGGCGTTGCGCCTGAAAATCAATGCTGATTGACAGCGCAGAATCGCTGATACGAGCCTGGTAGCGATCGGCTGCATTGCGGATCAGCTGCCAGTTGCCGATGCGAAGCGCGGTATCGGTTTCGTCGGCCTGCGCCATGCCCAGGCCGATCCGTGCAGCGCGCTCGGCCTTGATCAGCCGGCCGCGTCCCGGGACCGCGATCGCGGCATGTGCAAACATCAGCTGCTGTGCTGCAAAGCGGCTGGTGTGATCGCGCTGCCAGCCGGTGGCAACCCTGAAAAACGTGATTTGAAGGCCGATCGGTGCGCGCGCTTCGCCGGCTGATGTATCCATCCAGCCGGTCAGGTACCACCATTCAATCCTGAAATCGGGGTGTGCGCCGTGATCGCGTGGAAACGACAGGCGCCTACCGGGCGCGACCGATGCGAAGCGGGACGCTGCGCTCTCCGGGCGAGCGGACGCCGTGAGGGGCGCGGCCCCCCCTGCGAGGGCAATCGCCTGAAGCAGTTGACGTCGGGTCGCGCTCACCAGTCCTGCCTCACTGCCAGCACGGGCGCAGCGCCCGTGGCCTCTCGCGCAGACAGACGTGCCGCCACGGCGGCCAGCATGATCATGGCGAATGCGCTGGTGGCAAGCATGCCGGCGGGCCAGTGCATGGACATCGTCCAGTGAAAAGACTGCGGATTGACACGATGCACCAGGACCCACGCAACGACCGCACCCAGAACAAGCCCCCACAGACACGCCACCACGGTGCCCAGGGCCGCCTCGAGCGCGAACTGCTGCCCGATCTGCTTGCGGGTGAGCCCGAGGTGGCGAAGCATGCCGAACTCGCGCTGCCGCGCGAGGGCTTCGCCAGCGACCGAGGTGGCGACGCCAAACAGCGCCACTGCGATGGCAATGGCTTCGAGCACATGCGTGATTGCAAAGCTCCGGTCAAAGATCTTGAGCGAGAGCGATTTCAACTGGCCGGTATCGCGAAATTCCATGCTGTCAGTGAGCGGGGACAGGGCCTGCGCCTGTGCGATGAATGCCTCGGTCTGCGCGCGATCGGCGAGCCACCACGCGACTTCATTGGCCGCACCATCGCCTGTCAGACGACGATAATCATCGATATCGATCGCAATCGCGCCGTGCTGTCGGGCATAGTCTCGCCAGATTCCGGCAACCAGGGCTCGCACCGGGGTCGGGGTGTTGCCGATTGGCAGCGACAGCATATCGCCCGGCTGTACCCGGTAAATATCGGCGAAGGGTTCACTCACCCAGACGCCCAGCTGGTTCTCTGGCACCGCAACCGTTTTTCCTGTCAGGGGCAGACGCGCCGCAACACCGGCCGAGTGCAGC
>JALREG010000131.1 GCA_023253905.1 Burkholderiaceae bacterium | reverse complement strand
GCGGTGATCGTCGGGGCGCAGAGCAGGCCGGCGAGGAACCCGAGCCCGCCGAGGGAGAGAGCGCCGCCGGACAGGGCCATCGGCAGCGTGACGAGCGCGAGCACTCCCAGCAGCCAGAACGTCGAGATGGGCCGAAGTCGTGGTGGCCCGGGCCAGTGCCTCGCCGAGTGCGGGAAGTGATTCCACGACTTCGGTTCGGGCGACGACGTCGCGTGCTTCTCGCGGCGTCAGGCCGGCGTGGGTGACGAGTTCGCGCTCGGCGACGAGTGGCGCGATGTCCGGAGCCGACAGCGCCTCGATGCGCGACACGATCGAGATCTTCTCGGCGGCGAGCGAGGCCTCCAGGTGCCTGATCTCCGACAGGCGAACGCGAAGAGTGCGGAGTTCGTCGGTCGAGGTGCACACCCGGTTCATTGCAAATGCAACGTAATCAGGGGGTGTAACGGAGTTGTTCAGATCTCCTTGGCGAGGGCAACGGCGATCTCGTACACCGATTTCTTCGACGCCCCCGTTGCCGTGGCTATTGCCGCGGCGGTATCCCGAGTGGAGGAGCCGCGCGCGCCGACGCGGCCAGCCGCCAGTGCCCGCTCCAGGAAGTCGAGCCTGTCCTGGCCCCAGAATGGTTCGTCCTGCCAGACATACCAGGGAGCGCCAAACACCTGGCGTGCGATGGCCTCCTTGGTATTGGCTTCGTAGCGGACGAGGGCATCGGAGCGCCGGGCAGCAATCGCCTCACCATCCAGACCCGCTTCAGCGATGAGCGCGGCCATCACCTGGAGGTCGGCAATGTTGCGATCCTCGGCCCAGACCGCACGCAGCACGCGCCCGGCCAGATCAAGCGCAGCCAGGTCGCCATGATGCAGTTGCGCGCCGATCAGTACGAGCGCGGCATCGTCGCCGCCCACAGGAAAAAATCGCGGCTGTACGTTGAGGGGGAGGCCCGTCACATCGCGCCAGCGGGCAAGCTCGACCAATCGGTAAGCCTGCCGCTGGGGCGCGCGCTGGGGCAGCGGCAGCCCCCCCGATTGCGGAAACACCTTGCCAAGATCAATCGGCATCATCCGAATCGGGATTGCGTGACCCGCGCAAAGATCGCGCAGTCGCTGATGGCCCAGGTAGGTCCAGGGCGATGTCGGGGCCATGAAGTAGTCGAGCGTAGCGGGCACGAAGTTGTCCTCGGGAGTCAGAACGGTTTGACGACAACGAGGATCACCGAGACCACCAACAGGATGACCGGGGCTTCGTTGAACCAGCGAAACCACAAATGCGAATGGCGATCGGCGCCGCTTGCGAGGCGCTTGAGCAGACGTCCGCAGACATGGTGATAGGCGAGGAGCACCAGCACGATGGCAAGCTTGGCGTGCATCCAGCCGCTGCCTGCCCCCACACCATAGCCTAGCCACAGCCAGAGGCCGAAAAGCAGGGCAAGACCCATCAGCGGTTGCATGAAACGCCAGAGCTTGCGGGCCATGAGCAGCAGGCGCTCACGCTCATCACCCGCTTCGGGAACCATCGCGAGGTTCACGAAAATTCTTGGCAGATAGAAGAGCCCTGCGAACCAGCTGGTGATGAAGATGATGTGAAGCGCCTTGATCCAGAGGTAACCGGTGCTCATGGGAGTGAAGTCCTGTGGAGGCCGCGCGCC
>JALREG010000070.1 GCA_023253905.1 Burkholderiaceae bacterium | reverse complement strand
ATGTCGAATGCGCGCGGTTCGTCGGTACGAGCGGCCTCAAGGAGCGCCTCTGACACCTTCATGGGGGCAGCCGACGCCACCAGCGCGAGGCCTGCCGCTAAGTCCGGGTGACTGGCCGCACACTGCAACGCCACCAGGGATCCCATGCTGTGCCCGCAAAGCAGCGCCGGTCCAATGCCACAGGCGCGGGCCATTGCAGCGACCCAGTCCGCCATGCGTTCAATGGAGGGAAGCGGTGCGCCAGCGCTTCGCCCGTGACCTGGCAGGTCAACCGCGAGCACATCGAAGCCGTGGTGCGCGAGATAGCGCGACTGCAGGATCCAGACGCTGTGGTCGTGCTGGGCGCCGTGGATGAACATGACCGCGGGTCGGTGGCCGCTCAGTGATCGGCCACCGGTGTAGGCGTAGGACTGAAGGCCGTCGATCGTGAGTTGCATGATGGTTGAATCCTCCTCAGCCGCGCTCGGCTGCGCGAAAGGCTGCCTTGAGGTCGGTGATCAGATCGTCGGCGTCTTCCAGCCCGATCGACAGACGCAGGGTTCCTTCGCTGATGCCGGCGGACGCAAGGGCGTTGGCGTCCATCCGAAAATGGGTGGTGGATGCGGGATGAATGACAAGCGAGCGTGCGTCGCCCACATTGGCCAGATGCGAGAACAGCCTGAGTGCCTCGACGAAACGCCGTCCGGCTGCGCGATCGCCCTTGAGGTCGAAGCTGAAGACCGCGCCGCAGCCTCGGGGCATCAGCCGTGCGGCAAGCGCATGGTCGGGGTGCGTGGGCAGTGCCGGGTAAGACACCTTCGCCACCATCGGATGCTCGGCGAGAAAGTGGGCGATCCGGACCGCGTTTGAGACATGGCGCTGCATGCGAACGGACAGAGTCTCGATCCCCTGCAGGATCTGGAACGCGTTCATTGGACTTAAACAGGCGCCGAAATCGCGCAGCCCCTCGCGGCGCGCGCGAAGAAGAAAGGGCGCTACGCTGGATTCTTCGGCGAACACCATGCCGTGAAAGCCCTCATACGGCGCGGTGAGTTCAGGAAACCGTCCCGACGCGTCCCAGTTGAAGCGGCCTGAATCCACCAGCAGTCCGCCAATCACCGTGCCATGGCCGCAGAGAAACTTGGTGGCCGAGTGAAACAGCAGGTCAGCGCCGTGCTCGAATGGGCGAAGAAGCCAGGGAGTTGTGAACGTGGAGTCGACCAGAAGCGGAATGCCCTGTGCGTGGGCGATCTCCGAGACGGAGGCAATATCGAGCACGTCCAGACCGGGGTTGCCCAGTGTTTCGGCAAATAGCAGCCGGGTCTGCGGTCGGATCGCTGCGCGCCATTCGTCAAGGTTTCTCGGATTGACAAAGGTAGTTTCGATACCGAATCGCGCAAGCGTGTAATGGAGCAGATTGTGGGATCCGCCGTAAAGGGCGCTCGAGGCGACGATGTGCGAGCCCGCCCCGGCGAGGGTGGCGATGGCCAGATGCAGCGCCGCCTGACCACTGGCTGTGGCGATCGCACCCACCCCCGCCTCGAGCGCAGCGATCCGCTCCTCAAGCACAGCCACGGTGGGATTGCTGATCCGCGAATAAACGTGACCGGCCTGCTCCATGTTGAAGAGGGCGGCTGCGTGATCGGAGTCGCGAAACACAAACGACGCCGACAGATAGATGGGCGTGGCGCGTGCGCCGGTGTCACTGTCTGGGGCTGCGCCAGCGTGCAGGGACAGCGTATCGAATCCGTAATAGTCGCGTTGGCTCATTTTGAGAGTGCATAAGGTGGCCGGCGCAGTATGAACATGCGACCGACAGGGGTCAATCCAGGCAATTCAGGCGGTTTCGATAGAATCGAAAGATGAAAATTCTGATCAGTAATGACGACGGTTATCTGTCGCCGGGAATCGCGATGCTCGCGAAGGTAGCCTCACGTTATGGTCAGGCGGTGGTGGTTGCACCAGACCAGGACCGAAGCGGCGCCTCAAATTCGCTCACGCTCGATCGACCGCTCACCGTCCGTACAGCGCCTAGCGGCTTCATGTACGTAAACGGCACGCCCACCGACTGTGTTCATATTGCCATCACTGGCATGCTGGGGTGGCGTCCTGACCTGGTGCTGAGCGGCCTGAACGACGGCGCCAACATGGGCGACGACACCAGTTACTCGGGCACCGTCGCGGCTGCCATGGAGGGTCTCCAGCTGGGGGTGCCCGCGATTGCGTTTTCAATTGCGCAAAAGGGCTTCGCCCACCTCGAGGCAGCGGGCAGCATCGTCGACCGTATCGTGCGCCGCTGGGTCGAAGCGCCTCCCGACGCGCCGATGCTTTTGAACGTCAACATCCCATCGTTGCCCGAAGACAAACTTGGGCCCATCCGAACCACGCGGCTTGGCAAGCGCCACTTCGCCGAACCAGCCATCCCCGGGCGCAACCCGCGTGATGAGCCGATCTGGTGGATCGGCCCTCCCGGATCGGCGCGTGACGCCGGCCCGGGAACCGATTTTCATGCTGTCGAGTCGGGCGAGGTGTCGGTCACGCCGCTGGAAGTCGACCTGACCGGCTACGGTCGGCTCGAACGGGTGGGCGGATGGTTGGCATCGGCTTGAAGCCGGGCGGGTTCGCTGTTCGCATCAGCGCCTTCGTGGCCTGACGGGAGAGTGTTTTGAGCAAAATGGCGCGCTGGATGGATCAGGCGGCCATTCCGCGACCGTCGGCACCCAATCGAACGCGCCGCCGGGTGTCGCAGCCCGATTCCGCCGAGCGGCCGGTCGACTCGCGCCCGGCTGGGGCCGAACTGGCTGAACCCGGCTTGGTCTCAGAAGCGGTTCGTCTTGCCATGGTGGAGGGACTGCGGCGAGCTGGGGTTCGCGATCCTGGCGTGCTCGAGGTCATGCGCAACGTTCCCCGACACCGCTTTGTCGAACCGGCTTTGTCGAGCCGTGCCTACGAGGACGTGGCGCTCCCCATCGGCCACGCGCAGACCATCTCTCGGCCATTTACCGTCGCCCGCATGATCGAGCTTTTAGCGGCGCCCCTTGAAGGAACAGCGCGGTCCGCTGCCCGCGTGCTCGAAATCGGAACGGGCTGTGGATATCAGGCGGCTGTACTCGCTGGTCTGTTTGGCGAGGTGGTGTCCATCGAACGCATCCGGGGTTTGCATGAGCAGGCCCGAACCAACCTTCGAAGCCTGCGTATTGCGAATCTGCGCCTCGTCTTTGGTGACGGCCAGCTGGGCGTGCCCCAGGCCGCACCCTATGATCTGGTGATTGCCGCCGCCGCGGGTGAAAGCCTTCCCGAGGCCTGGCTTCAGCAGATGCAGATCGGAGGGCGCCTGATTGCGCCAGTGTCGGGAGGAAAGGGACAGGCGCTCCACCTGGTTGAGCGAAACGGATCCGATCGCTGGCAGCTGACCGTGCTTGATGCGGTACGATTTGTGCCGTTGCGGGACGGCACGGCGTAAGCTTCGTTCCGCGTCTATTATCGTCAGTCCCTCGGGCAAGCCAGTGTCGCCAACGCACCCCATGACGCCTTACACCACGGATTTGAAAACCCGGACCGCCGGGCAGTTACGCTCGAAGCCACTGCCCGGCATGGCCCAGCTTGCCGCGTTGGCACTCGCCGCGCTGCTCGCCGGCTGCACGGCGCCACGGCCCGCGCCAGTCGAAAATCGATCGTCGGTGCCGCCGTCGGGATCGGGCTCAGCGGGCACTGCTTCGGCAAATGCACCGCGACCAGCTTCAACGCCCCCAGCGCGGCCTGCTCCCTCTGCATCCGCGCCTGCGGCATCCGCCAGCCGGGCGGGTGTGCCGGGCGCTGCTTCGCCCGCGTCCGGCCAGCCGGGTGCCGCCTCGCGCGCGCCGGCTGCGCAGGCCTCGCCGGTCAAGGTCACGCCGCTTGAGCCGGTTCGCCCCGCCGGGGCGCTCGATCCAGCGGGCGACACGGTGCCGTCCGTGGTGCGTTCGGACGCCAGTGGCGCGGCCCAGCGCGCAGACGCACCGGCGGCCACCTCCACCCGTCCGCCGGTCGCAGGGGGGGCGCCTGCCAACTCGACTTCCGCCGCGCCCTCCACGTCGTCGGTCACCACATCGCCGCCAACCGCCGCCGCGCCTGCTGGCGGTGCAGCCGCCACCGTTCCGGGTCCGCTCGCTTCCGCCGCACCGTCTGCGGCGGCAACCGAGCCCCAGCGGTTCACCTGGCCGGCATCGGGGCGCTTGCTTGAAGGGTTTTCCGAGCCGCGCAACATGGGCATTGCGATTGAAGGGCAGCCGGGTGATCCGGTCTACGCGGTGGCCGAAGGCAGAGTGATTTTCAGCGGGGTGGGCCCGCGGGGTTACGGCAACCTCATCATCGTCAAGCACGAAAACGATCTGCTCTCGGTCTACGCGCACAATCGGTCGCTGGTTGTTCGCGAAGGCGATCAGGTCACACGAGGTCAGAAGATCGCTGAAATCGGCGATAGCGACGCCGACCGTCCCAAGCTGCGGTTCGAGATCCGGCGCGAGGGGCGTCCGGTCGATCCGTCCAAATATCTGCCCTCCCGTCCGGGGCAGTAAACACCCTCCGGCCGTGTGCCCGGAACCCCATGACGCCCGTTCTCGTCTTCGATATCGAAACCATTCCTGATATCGCTGGGTTGCGGGCCGCCTGGGGGTTCGACGTGGCGCTCCCCGATGCCGACGTTGCGGAGCAGGCCTTCGCGCGTCGTCGCGAGCGCACCGGCGGAAGCGACTTTCTGCCGCTGCATCTGCATCGGGTGGTGGCCATCTCCTGTGCCATGCGCGAGGGCGACGGCTTTCGCGTCTGGTCGCTGGGCTCGCCGCAGGACAGCGAGCGGGTGCTGATCCAGCGTTTTTTCGATGGCATCGACAAGTACACGCCGACGCTGGTGTCTTGGAACGGTGGCGGTTTCGATCTGCCGGTGCTGCACTATCGCGGCATGGTGCATGGTGTGTCGGCGCCGCGTTACTGGGACCAAGGCGAGGATGACCGCGAGTTCAAGTGGAACAACTACATCTCGCGCTATCACAGCCGGCACACCGACGTCATGGATCTGGCCGCGATG
>JALREG010000029.1 GCA_023253905.1 Burkholderiaceae bacterium | reverse complement strand
CCCAGCGCCCAAGGCAGCGGCGGGCACTTTGGCGAAACCAGAAGCTGCGGCTCGCAAGGTTCAGATCAACGCTGCCTCGGCTGATGCTCGTGTTATCGAGAGGTCTGCCACTGAGGCTCCGACCGCAAAAGCTCAGACTGCAAAAGCTCCGACCGCAAAAGCTAGGCGCCTAAACGTGCCGGCATCAAAGGCTACGGTACCGGGTGAGCCGTCGGTTGCTCGAGCCACAACAGCGAAAGTGTCGAAAACACCGAGCAAAGCTGCCGCTGCTCAGACCGCTGCTCAGACCGCTGCAAGGACGGCCAAGGCCGCCAGAGGAGCGCCCGCTCCCACCCTCAACGGCATCGGGCGCTCAACCAAACAATCCGTAACCGAGGCGCCCGCGTCGGCCTTACCTGCGCGCGCCGCACCTCTTGCTGCGCCCCCCCATGGTCGCGAGACGACCGGGGCCGGGCGCATACCGCAACGACCGCAACGGCTTCCGAGACCCGCTGTCGCCAGCCGCACAACTACCCGAACTGCCGACTCACCGTTCAGGAATTTCATGCAGTACGAACCGAAGCAGAACGAACCTTACATGAGCAAGGAACAACTGGCCCACTTCCGGCAGATGCTCCTGCGGTGGCGACAGGAACTGATGGAGGAAGTGGACCGGACCGTGCACCACATGCGCGATGAAGCCGCTAACTTCCCCGATCCAGCCGACCGCGCCACGCAGGAGGAGGAGTTCAGCATTGAACTGCGCACCCGCGACCGTGAGCGCAAGCTGATCAAGAAGATCGATCAAACTATCGAGCGCCTCGATGCCGGCGATTTCGGCTACTGCGATACCTGTGGGGTAGAGATCGGATTGCGCCGACTGGAAGCACGCCCGACCGCAACCCAGTGCGTTGACTGCAAAGCGCTCGACGAGATCAAGGAAAAACAGCTGCACGGCTGATCCTTGGGGCGTCGCACGATGGCTGGCGCTGGCCGCTTTGCGCCATCGCCGACGGGCCCGTTGCATCTGGGGTCACTGTTGACCGCGGCTGCATCGTGGCTCGACGCGCGCGCGTCGGGCCGGCTCTGGCACCTCCGGTTCGACGACCTCGACGCCGACCGAACACGCCCGGAATCAATGAGTGACATCCAGCGCAGCCTCGAGGCGCACGCGCTCTTTTGGGACGGCGCGATCCGACGCCAGAGCCTGAACCGCGACGCCTACGTCGCGGCGCTGAACGAGCTGCGCGCGGGCGGCCACCTGTTTCGCTGCACTTGCACCCGCCGAAACTTGCCGCCCGGGCCCTATCCGGGTACTTGCCGAGAACGCGCCGACCACGGACGGGACTCCGTTTGGCGCTTCCGGGTTGACGGCGGCAGCAGCATCACCTTCACCGACACCCTGCGCGGCGCGCAGACATTCGACGTGGCGTCGACCACCGGCGACTTCGTTGTCCGCCGACGTGACGCCACCTTCGCTTATGCCCTGGCTACCGCGGTCGACGATGGCGCGGATGACGTCACCCACGTGGTTCGAGGCCGCGACCTGCTGGATCACACCGCGACTCAGCTGCTGATCATGGATGCACTTGGTCTGTCCCGGCCGGTCTATGGTCACCTGCCGTTGCTCGTCAACGCGGGCGGCCAGAAGCTATCGAAGCAGTCGTTTGCTGATCCACTGGATCCCGCCCGTGCGCTTGCCAATCTGCGTGCGGTGCTGTCAGCGCTAGGTCAGGCCAGCGCCCATGCTCCGGCCCATCGGCCCGCAGACTTGCTGGCAATTGCGCAGCAGTCCTGGGACCCAAGCCTGATACCTCAGCAAGACATCCCGACTACCGATGTCTTGGCTCGTGAGTCTCACCAGCTACTTTGTTAACATCGGGCCATGGCCAAAGTGCTCGTCATCCATCAGCAACCTCCCATCAGGCGTGTCGTCCGAGCGCTGCTTGAAGCCAACGGCTATATGATTGATGAGCTCGCCGAAGTCCCTGACGACGGCAGCTTGCTGCAGGCCTTCCAGGTCAGCCGCTATCGTTGCGTGGTGGCGGAAGCCAGTCCCGGTCCTGACGGCGAGAGCGTAAATGGCCCGCTGCTCGCCGCGGCATCCGCCCGAGCACCCATCATACTGATCGCCGAAGATCCGGATTTGCGACAAGCGGTAGCCGCCGTGAAGTCGGGCGCCAGCGATTACCTGCCGTGGCCCTGCGACCGCGTCGAGCTCATCGCCGCCGTCGAGCGCGGCATCGCGGAGCATATCGAGCGTGTTGCGGCGGAACCCGCCGAGCTGAATGATCCGATCATTGGCGACAGCCCGACCATGCGGCGGCTATTCGAGTCGATCAAGCGCATCGGGCCGACCCACTCTCCCGTCCTGATTCGTGGCGAATCGGGCACCGGCAAGGCGCTGATTGCGCGCGCCCTGCATGCGGCCAGCCGCCGCGCTCACGGCCCGATGGTGGCGCTGAACTGCGGCAGCCTACCCGGGCATATCATCGAAACGGAGTTATTCGGCTATGGTGGCGCGCGGGGACGAGGCCACGACTCGCTCGGTGCCGCGAAGCCTGCTCGGGTGGGTTTGTTCGAAGCCGCCCACCAAGGCACTCTGTTTCTGGAGGAGATCGACAAGCTGGAACCCGAGATCCAGGCTCGCCTGCTGCACGTCTTGCAGGATGGCACGCTGCGGCGCTTCGGCGAGGCCGCATCATTTCCAATCGACGTTCGACTGATCGCGTCGACGCAACGTGATCTACCCCGCCTGGTCGCCGGCGGTATGTTTCGCGAGGACCTCTTTTACCGACTGAGTGTTGTCGACATTGAGGTGCCGCCGCTGCGGGAGCGGGGTGAGGACATCCTGTTTGTCGCCGATTTCATCCTTGAACGCGTCGCCGCACGCCTCGGCCGGCAACCGAAGCCGTTCGACAGCGATGCCCGTCAGGCCATGCTTCGCTACCACTGGCCGGGGAACGTTCGAGAACTCGAAAACTCGATCGAGCGCGCTTTGATCCTCTGCGATCAGCCCTGCATTTCCGCCGAGCTGATGGCTTTAGAGCGCGCACGACCAATTCCCCGAGAGGGTTCCCCGACATCGGCCGACAGCACGTCGCTGGAAGACTACTTCGTCAGCTTCGTGCTGGCCAATCAGGATCAGTTGAGCGAGACAGCGCTAGCCCACAAGCTCGGCATCAGTCGCAAGAGCCTTTGGGAGCGACGTCAAAGACTCAATATTCCACGCCGACGGGGCAGCCCAAAGACCGCCGGACAGATCATCGGCGGCCAACGCGAGATCAATTGAGCAACTCGAAATGACAGCACATCGCGACGGTACCCGGTTCAGTGCTCGCGGGCACGGACTGTTCCGTGATCGGGTCAACGCCGATGCGCTCGACACCGTCGAAAAGCTTCGCGATGCCGGGTACGACGCCTATCTCGTCGGTGGTTGCGTCCGCGATCTGCTGCTTGGAAAGTCGCCCAAGGATTTCGATGTCGCCACCGACGCCACGCCGGAAGAAGTCCGCGATCTGTTTCGACGATCGCGCCTGATCGGGCGGCGATTCCAGATTGTTCACGTGCGCTATGGGCGTCACATCATCGAGGTCTCCACGTTCCGAAAGGGTCAGGCCGACCCAGAGGACGGAGAGGAGGACGATCGGATTCACGCGGATTCCGGCTTGATCCTGCGGGACAACGTCTGGGGATCGCTCGAGGAGGATGCCACGCGCCGCGACTTCACCGTTAACGCGCTCTACTACGACCCGGTCGACGAAGAGCTGCGCGACTTCGTTGGGGGTATTGAGGATCTCGCCGCCATGCGGCTGCGCTTCATCGGCGATACGGCAACCCGATTGCGCGAGGATCCCGTGCGCATCCTGCGCGCGGTGCGCTTCCACGCCAAATTGGGGTTTACCCTAGATCCCGCCATCGAGCGCGCGCTGCCCGACTGCGCCCGCCGACTGGGCGAGATCCCGCCAGCGAGATTGTTCGACGAAGTCTGCAAACTGTTCGAGTCAGGGGTTGCTCACAGGATCTGGCGGTACCTTGCACCGACCCCGCTGCGCCGGGCGCTGTTTCCAACGGTGCCGCCCGATGACCCCCTGATCGACGCGGCCATGGCGAGCACGGATGCGCGCGTCCAGGAGGAAAAACCAGTCACCCCAGGATTCTTGCTGGCGGTGTTGTTCTGGCGCGATTACACCGCACATTGTTCCGAACGTGACGGCGCCCGCTTGTCTGCTGACGATCGCGCACATGCCGCCAGCGCCGCGCTGGGGGCTGCGCACGAGGTGATCACGATCCCGCGCAGATTCAGCCAATTCGTCCGCGACGTCTGGTTTCTGCAACCGAAACTTGAGTCCCAGCGCCCCAAGTCTGCAAGGATCGCCCTTGAGCATCCGCGATTCCGGGCCGGATACGACTTTCTGCTGGTGCGGGCGACCTCAGGTGAACCGCTCGCAGCGCAGGCCGAATGGTGGACCCATCTGCAAACGCTGTCCGGAGAGGCCAGGGCGGCCGCGATCGAGGCGCTCACGGACGATGCCCCGCCGGAAGCGAAGAAAAAACGACGACGCCGACGCCGCAAGACCCGCGGGCCCGCAATTGCGCAGGATGGCGCGGCATAAAGGTGACCGGATCGGGCTTCTGCAAGAACAGTTGCCAGGCACGACCTGCCTCGCCATGATCGCCCCCTGACAATGCCTGGCAGCCCATGACCCTGAACGACCCGCCAACGCCGGCCGAGCGGCCTCTGGACGAGCCCGCGCCAGCCGAGGACGCGATCGCCGCAAGTACTCGTCGGCTGCCCCGCTACATCGTCGTCGAGGGGCCGATCGGGGTTGGCAAGACCACGCTGGCGCGCCGCATTTCCCTGTCGCTTCAGTATCCGCTGCTGCTTGAGCCCGCTGCCGAAAACCCCTTTCTCGACCGCTTCTATCAGCAGGGGCGCAGGCACGCCTTACCGACCCAGCTGTTTTTCCTGCTGCATCGGTCACGACAGTTGGCCGATCTCACGACGGACGATCTGCTCGGCACATCGCTGGTCAGCGACTTCATGCTGGAAAAGGATGATCTGTTCGCGCGTTTGACGCTCGACGAGCACGAGTACCAGCTATATCGACAAATCTCGGAAGCCCTGGCGGTACGTCCGCCTACCCCTGATCTAGTCATTTATCTGCAGGCTCCGGTCACGGTGCTGCTGAATCGTATCCGCAGGCGCGGGATTCATGCCGAGCGCGAGATCCAGTTCGACTACCTCGAGCGGCTGAATCAGGCTTACACCGAGTTCTTCCACTATTACTCGGATGCGCCTGTCCTGGTGGTGAATGCGGCTGAAATCGACTTTGCCAGCAACGACGCGCACTTCTCTGCGCTACTGCAGCAGGCGCTCGCCATGGATGGCTTGCGCCAGTACTTTAACGCAAACCCAACCCTGCTCTGAGCCATTGCGGTTTAGCAGCGCACCGGATGGGAAACAAAGCACCGCGGAGTGACTGATGCCAGAACCTTCTCGCCACCGCGCGTGGATCGAACTCGAGCGCCTGCGGCGCGACCCTACGACCACGTCGAGCCAGCCCGGCCTGCGCGACCTGGGGGCTGCAGGGTTGCTGGTCGATTTCACCAAGCAGTCGATACCGGACAGCGTGCTGAACCTGCTGCTTGAGCTTGCCAGGGATGCGGGTTTCGGCGAGGCCCGATCCGCGCTGTTCGAAGGCGGCCGCATCAATCGCACGGAAGACCGGGCCGTTCTCCACACCGAGCTGCGCACGCCCCATGATCGCGCGCTTCCGATCGTGGCAGACGCGATTCGCAGCACTCGGGACCGTATCCGCGCGCTGGCGGATGCCGTGCGCACGGGCACCTACCGAGGCCATACCGGAAAGGCGATGCGCGACATCGTCC
>JALREG010000385.1 GCA_023253905.1 Burkholderiaceae bacterium | reverse complement strand
TTAGAATCAATGGTATCGTGAACAGCTCAGATCAGTTCCAATCAGTTCAATTTGATGAAATTGCAATCCCACCCACTGTGTCTGTAACCGTTACTTATCAGGGAAGTCAAAACGATTTGCCGCCGTTTCCATCACCTGATCGACTGGCAGGGGCGCGACTGGACCCCCGCGGACGGCAAAGCCGGTCGGAAGGCCGCGCATCCCAATGCGCGGTTCACGGTCGCGGCCACCCAAAATCCGGCGATCGACCCGGCGTGGGACAGCGTCGAGGGCGTGGCGATCGATGCCTTCATCTTTGGGGGCCGGCGCTCCAGCACGGTGCCGCTGGTGACCGAGGCGCGCAATTGGGTCGAGGGCGTCTACATGGCGGCCACCATGGGTTCAGAAACCACGGCTGCGGCGATGGGCCAGCAGGGTGTGGTGAGGCGTGATCCCTTTGCCATGCTGCCCTTCTGCGGCTACAACATGGCCGACTATTTCCGCCACTGGCTGGAGCTTGGCGGCAAGCTTGCTGCGCGCGGGTCGGTGCTGCCCCGGATTTATTGCGTCAACTGGTTCCGCACCGATGAGAACGGTCGCTTCGTGTGGCCGGGGTTTGGCGAAAATATGCGGGTGCTGCGCTGGATCGTCGAGCGTGTCGAGGGTCGCGCGGAGGGCGGTGAGCATGTCTTTGGCATCAGCCCGCGCTATGGTGATCTGCACTGGAGCGGTCTCGCGTTTCCCGAAGACCGGTTTGCGCGTATCACCTCGATCGATCTTGCCGCCTGGCGCGAGGAGTTCCGGCTGCACGGCGAGCTCTTTGAGTCGCTCGCGCAGCGCATGCCCGCCGAGTTGCTCGCGGTCAAGCGCGAACTCGAGCACAAGCTCGCCGCCTGACCGACCGGGTCAGGTCGGCTTCGGGTCGGTGCGCTCGCGCTGATCCGGGTCAAGTGCGCTGCGCGTCCCAAGGCGCGCGGCGCCTCTCCTTTCACTAAAGTGCCAGCGATTCCCTTTTCGGGCGGCGCGTTGGCTCATGGTGACCAGGTTTTTACATCGAGGCGGTGCGCCTCGCGCAGCGGTCGCGCTGTGCCAGCGGTGCGGGATCTGTGCGTGGGAAGCGCCTGGGTTGGCGGGCGAGCGGGCCGTAGCCACGCCGGGTCATGCGCGCGGTCGGCGGCTGACTGCACCAGAGGGATCGGTTGAGCGGTCTGTCTCCCTGGCGGTGCGGCTTCGCGCCGGGCAGGCGCTCTATGTTGCGGGGCAGACGGGTGACGCGGTGTTTGTGCTTCATCGCGGGCTGGTGAAAGAGACGCTTGAGGCCGACCAGGGTGAGCGGGTGGTTCGGTTGATTGGCGTGGCCGGGGTCACGGGGCTCTCTGCGCTACTGGGCGAACCCCATCGCCATTCGGCGCAGGTGGTGGGTGACGGCGAAGCGTGTCGGGTGCCGGTAACACGTCTGCGCGAACGGATTCGCTTCGATCCGCAGGGGGCTTTTGCACTCCTTGCTCACTGGCAGGGCGCGCTCGATGACACGGACCACATCATCGCTGCGTTTGCCACGGGGCCGGCCCGGTCGCGGCTTGCGCGCTACATCCTTTTTCTGCTCGATACGCTGGGCGATCAGGCACGGCTACGTCGGCAGGAGGCGGCCGAGCTGATCGGTGTCACGCCGGTGAGCGTCACTCGTTTGATCGGAGAGTTCAAGCGCGAGGGGCTGGTTCGTGAAAACGGTCTGCAGCTGGTTGACTGTGATCGGCTGCGGCTCGCCCGGCTGGCGGGGCGAGTGGTGGCAGAGGGGCTCATGGGGCCAGTGGCGCGAGGATGACGGGGAATGCGGGCGCGCCGAGCGCGGCGATCGGCGAGGGTGGCCCGGATAGCGCGGGTCGTCCGGCTGGCGCGGCCGCCAGGGACGCCCCTGCGGGCTGGTTGAACGATCAGTTGGGAGCGGCGGTGCGCGAGAGCTGATCGGCCTCCGAGAGGGCAGCGATCAGGCTCGCCGGATCAGCGAGCCCGCGGCCGTCCGGGCCAGGTACGCCAGCCAGATCAAACGCGGTGCCGTGATCGGGGCTGGTTCGGACGAAGGGCAATCCGATGGTGATATTCACGCCCTGGTCGAGGCCCAGGTACTTGATCGGAATTAGGCCCTGCACAGCCCAACATCAATAGAGTACGCAATAAATACATTTGGGAAGTAT
>JALREG010000307.1 GCA_023253905.1 Burkholderiaceae bacterium | reverse complement strand
AGCAACGCCAGCTCGAAATAGGCATGGCGCTGGCTGGCGCGCCGCGACTCATTTTGTTTGACGAGCCTGCAGCCGGCCTTTCGCCCGCGGAGCGGCGTGAACTCGTGATCCTGCTCCAGTCGCTGCCCTCGCACATGAGCTTCATCATCATCGAGCACGACCTCGATATCGCACTCCGGGTGTCCGAACGGGTCACCGTCATGCATAACGGTCGGGTGCTGCGCACGGGAACCCCGTCTGAAATCGAAAATGATGCACAGGTTCAGGCGATCTACATGGGAGGCCGTCACTGATGGCCCAGAGCCGCCCTGACCCGTCTGCCGCTGGCCGAGGCGCGGCCGGTGCAACGCCGATTCTCGTGGTGGAAGGTCTTGATGTTCACTATGGACGCGCCCACGCCTTACAGAGCGTGAGCCTCACCATCGACCGTGGTGTCTTCGGCATTGTCGGTCGTAACGGCATGGGTAAGACCACGCTCTGCAATGCCATCACCGGTTTGGTACCGGCGAGAGGTAGCGTGCGGCTCGCGGGTCAGCCTATCCTGGGGCTACCGCCCCATCGCATCACTCGCGCCGGAATCGCCTACGTACCGCAAGGGCGGCGCGTTTGGCCTTCCCTCACGGTCGATGAAACCTTGCGCCTGGTCGCCCGTCACCGCCGGGAGGTTGAACGGGTCTACGCCATGTTCCCAAGGCTCGCTGAGCGAAAGGGTAATGGCGGATCGCAACTCTCCGGCGGCGAGCAGCAGATGTTGGCGATCGGACGCGCACTTCTGCTTGAGCCACGATTGCTCGTCATGGACGAGCCCACCGAAGGGCTCGCGCCCGTCATTGTTGAGCAGGTGGCGCAGAGTCTCAGGGACCTGGCCCGTGAGGGTTCGATCTCGGTGCTGCTGATCGAACAGAACCTGGGCGTCGCGATTGAGGTAGCTGACCATATCGGAGTGATGGTCAACGGGCGGCTCGCGCAGATCATGCCTGCGCCCCAACTCGCCGCCGATCGGGAATTGCAGGAGCGGCTGCTGGGCGTGCGGTCCAGTGTCGATGACGAGTCGGTGGCCGATCCGCAGCCGACCTCTGAGCCCGAATCCGTCGCTCAGGTTCAGGTTCTCACCGTGCGCCGCGCATACGGCGAAGCCGCTCCTGCGCTCGATGCCATCGCACCGCGTGCCGGTCCGGGAGTCAATCGCTGGGGAACCGGCGCGGCGGGCGTGGTAACGCCACCCTCTGGAACCGAACCGATCTCAGGCCCCCCGACTGCCCCGGTAAGGGCTATACCCGTCGCGGGTATGCCCTCCGATCGCCCTGGCGCGGTGTTTGACTTTCCAGTGTCCGTCACCAGCAGCCGCGCCGCGTATATCGCAGGCACCTTCGACACCAAGGCGCGCGAGTTGTTCTTCATCAGACAGTGCCTGGAGAAGCTCGGCTTACGTGTCGTGACCGTCGATCTGTCAACGAGCGGCAAGACTTCCACCGCCAGCGTTCACCCGCGCGAGGTCGCACGCCATCACCCAGAGGGCGAAACCGCAGTATTCAGCGGCGACCGGGGTGGTGCGGTCGCTGCGATGGCGACTGCCTTCGAACGCTTCGTGCTCACTCGACGTGACCTGGGTGGCATTATTTCTGCTGGGGGCTCAGGAGGTACCACGCTTGCAACCGCTGGCATGCGTGCGCTTCCTGTAGGCGTGCCCAAGGTCATGGTGTCCACCATGGCCAGCGGCGACACGCGCGCCTACGTCGGACCGAGCGACATCTGCATGATGTATTCGGTGACCGATGTGCAGGGCATCAACCAGATCAGCGAACGAGTGCTCGCCAATGCCGCGCATGCGCTCGCTGGCATGATCACGCATCCGCCCCTCACCTCGCAGGCCGAGCGCCCGGCCATCGGCCTCACCATGTTCGGCGTCACCACGCCATGTGTGCAGGCGGTCACCCGGCTCCTCGGCGACAAGTATGACTGTCTGGTGTTTCATGCCACGGGCACGGGCGGGCAATCGATGGAAAAGCTCGCCGACTCAGATTTGCTTGCCGGCGTCCTTGATGTTTCCACCACCGAGATCGCCGATGAAATCGCGGGCGGCATTCTATCCGCAGGACCGCACAGGCTCGATGTCTTCGCGCGCCGAACGCTTCCCTGGGTAGGGTCGTGCGGCGCACTCGATATGGCCAACTTCGGCCCTTGGGAAAGCGTGCCAGAGCGCTTCAGGGGCCGCAGGCTCTACCGCCACAATCCGTCGGTCACACTCATGAGGACCACCACCGACGAATGCCGTGCGATCGGCGAATTTCTGGTTGGAAAAATCAATGCGATGCGCGGGCCGGTGCGCTTCCTCATCCCCGAGGGCGGGGTGTCGTCCATCGATAAGCCGGGCCAGCCCTTTCATGACCCAGACGCCGACCGGGTGCTGTTCGAAACGATCGAGCGAGGCTTTCGAGCGGGTCCCGACCGGCAATTGCTGCGCCTGCCCCACCACATCAATGATGAAGCGTTCGCGCAGGCGCTGGTCGACGCCTGGTATGACGCATCACGCCCAGCGCTCGCCCGCCGCGCCTGAGACCTGACCACGAAGAGACTGCCGATGCCCCGAATTGACCGCCGTACGATTCTCAAAAACTTACGCAAGAAACTCGCCAGCGGCGAACCGATCATAGGCGGCGGCGCGGGAACAGGCCTGTCCGCCAAGTGTGAGGAAGCGGGCGGGATCGATCTGATCGTGATCTATAACTCCGGGCGCTACCGGATGGCCGGGCGAGGCTCGCTTGCAGGCCTGCTGGCCTATGGCAACGCCAACGAAATCGTATGCGATATGGCGCGCGAAGTGCTCCCGGTGGTTCGCCATACGCCAGTACTTGCCGGCGTGAACGGCACCGACCCTTTCATGATGACCGACTCGTTCCTGCGCCGACTGATCGACCTCGGTTTCTCAGGCGTACAGAATTTCCCGACCGTGGGCCTCATTGATGGCACCTTCAGAGCCAATCTCGAGGAAACCGGTATGGGCTACGGACTCGAGGTGAACATGATTGCGGCCGCGGCAAAGCTAGACCTGCTCACCACACCCTATGTGTTCAACGATGACGAAGCGCGCGCGATGACCCGCGCCGGCGCCGATATCGTGGTCTGCCATATGGGTCTCACCACCGGCGGGACAATTGGCGCCCACACGGCGCTCAGTCTGGAGGACTGCGTCGAGCCCATCAACCGATGGAGTGCTGCGGCTCGCACGATCCGAAAGGACGTATTGGTGCTCTGTCACGGCGGCCCGATTGCAACCCCTGCTGACGCGCGCTTCATCCTGGACCACTGTCCGGGATGCGATGGCTTCTATGGCGCGAGTTCCATGGAACGCCTGCCCACCGAGGAAGCGCTCACCCGAACCACCCGCGAATTCACCGCCGTACGCAGGGCGACATCCGGCGCAGCGCCAGGCGGGCGCGCGTCTAGAAGCAGACGGGCGCAGCCCGCCCGCAAAAATAGCGTTTGAGGAGACACCATCATGACCGGCGCTGAATTTGGCAGCTTTCTTCTGGGACTGATCGTTGTCGCGATCATCATCGCGATCGCAGTCTGGCTGCTGCACTGGCTATACCTGCGAAGTTCCAAGGAACGGGCCTTCGTTCGCACTGGCCTGGGCGGGCAAAGTGTGGTGCTCGATGGTGGCGCCTTCGTCCTGCCTATCGTGCATGACGTGATTCCGGTGAATATGAATACTCTGCGACTTGAGGTGAGCCGCGGCCGCGACAAGGCGCTCATCACCAAAGACCGGATGCGAGTCGATGTGATCGCCGAGTTTTATGTCCGTGTGGCAGCGGCGCCCGAGGCAGTTGCAGCGGCTGCTCAGACGCTTGGCCTGCGAACGATGGAACCGGAGCAACTCAAAGAACTGGTCGAAGGGAAATTTGTGGATGCGCTGCGTACCGCCGCTGCTGAAATGACGATGGAAGAGCTTCATGAGAAGCGCGGCACGTATGTGAGGCGGGTGCGGGAAGCAGTCGCTGGCGATCTGACCAAGAACGGTCTCGAGCTGGAATCGGCCTCGCTTACACAGCTGGACCAGACAGGGATGGAGTTTTTTAACCCGAGCAACGCATTTGATGCTGAAGGTCTCACGCGCCTGACCGAGCAGATCGAGCGACGCAAAAAACAGCGCAATGACATCGAGCAGGACACGCTGATTGCCATTCGGAACAAAAATCTCGAGGCAGAAAAGCTCTCACTCGGTATTGATCTCGAGGGCGAAAGTGCACGGCTTACACAGCAGAGAGAAGTCGAGATGGCGCGTGCCCGGCAACGGGCCGAGGTCACCACCGAGCGCGCGCAACGCGAGCAGGACGCCGAGTCAGCGCAGATCGCAGCCCGTCAGGCGATTGAGGCGGCCCGTATCCGCAGCGAGCAGAGTCTCGAGGCCGAACGCATCCGAAAGGAGCGCGAGATTCAGGCAGCTGAAATCGACCGTCGCAAGGCGCTTGAATTAGCCGAGCAGCAGCGTGCCATCGCCATTGCGCGCGAGAGCAAGGCGCAGAGCGAAGCGCAGACCGAGGCTGAAGTCGCCCGCGCTGAGGCCGTTGCGGCTGAGGAGCGTGTGTTCACCGCGCGCGAGGTCGAAATGGCGGAGCGCAAGCGCGCCATCGAGATCATCGCTGCGCGCCAGGATTCAGAGCGCGAGGCGCTGCGCGTGACAGCGGCTGCAGCTGCTGAAAAAGAAGCCAGCGCCGATCGGGGTGCGGCGATCCGCGCACAAGCCGAGGCGGATGCCGACGCCGACCGGATCCGGGCGATGGCGCATCGTGTGAGAGCAGAAATCGAAGCCGAGGCAACCCGCCTCATGAATGAGGCTCAAAATGTGCTGTCGCCCGAGGCGCGCGCCTCGGCGCTCCGCCTGCGACTGGTCGACAAGGCCGAAGCGATCATCCGAGAGTCGGTACGCCCGATGGAAAAAATCGAAGGCATCAAGATTCTTCATGTCGATGGACTGACCGGAGGAGGCGGAGGCGGCTCGGGAGGCGACGGCAGCTCGGGCGGTTTCGCCGACAGCGTAGTGAACTCGGCGCTTCGCTACCGGGCGCAGGCACCGATCGTCGATCAACTGCTGCGTGAAATCGGTCTTGATGCGGGCGATATTCAGCGGCTCGCCGCTGGGGCAGCAGGTACCACGACTGCAGGTGCGCCAACCTCACCGCAGCTCGATCGCTAACCCCGCGCCCAGGGAGCCGCTCAGGTGATCCGTCTTTATGTATCCAGCGTGATCGATGCCAACGCCGACAGCGTGTGGGCGCGGATCCGCGACTTCAATGGGCTGCCGCAATGGCATCCGCTGATCGCTGACAGCCGCATCGAGAATCAGCAACCGGCCGACAGGGTAGGCTGCGTTCGTAATTTTCACACCCGCGATGGCGGCCGGATCCGGGAGAAGCTGCTCGCGCTCTCCGATTACGACTACACCTGCACCTACGAAATTCTGGAAAGTCCGATGGGGGTGACCCAATACGTCGCCACGCTCAAGCTCACCCCAGTCACGGACGGCGATCGCTGCTTCGCGGAATGGAGCGCCGAGTTTGAATGCGATGAGGGCCGCGAACGCGAGCTCTCAGAGCTGATCGGACAGGGCGTGTTCCAGGCAGGGTTCGAAGCCTTGAAGCGCCACTTTGGTCGTCGCTGACACCGCGAGACCGCCGTGCTGCAAAAAGTTGTCCGCTCCGCAGTGATCGATGCTCCGATTGAGCGGGTCTGGTCGGTGTTACGCGATTTCAATAGCCACGACGCCTGGCACGACGTAGTGGATCAGAGCCGTATCGAGGCTGGACGCCAGTCATCCGAAGTGGGCTGCATTCGCGCTTTCACGCTGAAGGATGGAAGCTTCATCCGCGAGCAGCTGCTCTCGCTGGACGATCACGAGCATCGGTTCACGTACTGCATCGTTGAAGCCACAGTTCCACTCGAACGCTATATTTCCACTGTCACACTTAAGCCGGTCACCGATAGCAACCGAACCTTCTGGCACTGGGAATCCAGTTTCAAGGCCCCGCCCGGTCGCGAGCGCGAGTTGATCGATCTGGTTGCACAAGGCGTCTACGAAGCGGGCTTTAATAACATGCGGCGCCACCTGCTGGAGCGCCGTGATCGACGCCCACGCGAAGCCTCGATCATGCCCGCGGCGCTACCGATCGGCTGTCGGAGCGTGGTCGTGTCAGCCTATGGCGGTGCCGAGTCGATGACCCTGCGCGATACCGAGGCGCCTGCCCCGGGGCCTGGCGAGATTCGCATCCAGCAGCGCTTTGCGGGCGTGAATTTCATCGACGTCTATCTGCGCCGTGGCTGGATTCCTCCGATGTTTCCACTGCCTGGCACGCCTGGGATGGAGGCCTGCGGTTCGGTGATCGATATTGGCCCAGGGGTCACGAGCCTGATGGGAGGCGACCGCGTTGCCTATATGGGCCCGGTGGCGGGCAGCTACACCACGGTGCGAACTGTTCCGCAGGACTGGGTGGTCAGAGTGCCCGCCCATGTCGAAGATGATGTCGCGGCAGCACTCCTGCTTAAGGGCATCACCGCCGATTACTTGCTCCATGACCTCGGTCGGGTACGACCGGGTTCACGCTGGCTGGTCCACGCCGCGGCGGGCGGCGTGGGGTTGTTACTCTGCGCATGGGCGAAGCGACTCGGCGCGCGCGTGGTGGGCACGGTGTCGAATGAAGACAAAGCGCGGCTTGCACGCGAACACGGTTGCGAGCATGTGATCATCACGCCCGACTACCGGTTCGCCGAAGCGGTTCGGGGCGTATTTGGCGAGGGCGCCGATGTCATCGTCGACGGACTGGGCGAAGCCGCTTTCGACGAAAACTTCGCGGCACTCGCGCCCTGCGGACACTGGATCAGCCTCGGTCAGGCGAGCGGGGTTCCACGCGCGGTGTCGCCCGACCTGCTGATCTCGAAGTCGGCGAGCTTCTCGCGTCCGGTGGCCTTTGCCTATGTTGCGACACGGTCCCGCCTGAACGAGCGCGCCGAGCGGCTTTGGGCGGCGCTTGCCGACGGCACGCTGCGCGCACCCGTAATAGAGCGACATGCGCTCCAGGATGCCGCACGCTCGCACCAGAGACTCGAGTCACGGCGAACTACCGGCGCGCTCGTGCTGGCGACCTGACGGAGACAAAGATGATTGAGGGCATGAATCACTTCACGATCACCGCAGAAGACCGGGGTCGCACACTCGACTACTACTGTGGTCTGCTTGGCCTGGAAGACGGGTTCCGGCCTGATTTGGGCTTCCCTGGCGCATGGCTCTACACCCCGGGCGGCGGTCAGGCCGTCCTGCATATCTATTGGGATCGGCCCATGCCCGAACCTCGGACCGGCGTCATCGACCACCTCGCTTTCAGTGCGCGCGGCCTGCGCGACGTGTGTGCAAGGTTTGATGCGCGCGGCGTGCCCTATGACCTTAGACGTCAGGCGGGAAGTGGCACCTGGCAGTTGTTCAGCTTTGATCCGAACGGGGCGCGGGTTGAGCTCGACTTCGATCCCGCCGAGGAGCGCTGAAGTGGCAGAGCCCCTCTGGAACGCACGCGGACGTCTGAGCGCACCTGCTATCTCAACCATCCCACGCCACCCCTAACGTACCCCCCTCCTTCCTTTGGCTGCTGGCCCGGTGCTGGCCCGAAACACCAGTTGTACCGGCAGGCTGAGACAGCGCTCCCAGACCCTGCCCTCCAGCCGGGAAATCAGATGCTCGGCAGCAGCGCTACCCACCTCGACGATCGGCGTGGCGACACTCGTGAGCCCGGGCTGCTGGGTTTCGCCAAGCTCGGTGTTGTCGACGCCGGTGATGGAAATATCCTCGGGTACGCGCACACCGAGCCGGCGGCATGCGAGCAACGCCCCCACGCCGAATACATCGTTGGTCCCCAACACCGCGGTGGGCCGATCTGCGAGCATCAGTAATTCGCTCATCGCGGTTTCGGCTGCACGGAGCGAGATCGGCGCATAACGTACGTGGCGGGGGTCGAGCGACAGCCCCGCCTCACGTAGCGCGCGCCGCAGCCCTGCGCCACGCGCGCGCGCCCGGTCGTTGAATTGCGGCTCAGCGCTCAACAACCCGAAGCGCCGGTGGCCAAGCGCAATCAGGTGGCGCGCCAGCGCGTACGTGGCAGCTGCGTTATCAAAGCCAATATTGGGATGCGCCGAGCGCGGATCGGCGCCCCAGGTCAGCACATAGGGGCGCTGGTGTTCCTCAAGGAGCGCGAACAACTCAGGCGCATGATCCAGCCCCACGAACATGAAAGCATCGACTCCATGCTCGATCAGCTGTGCGGCCACACGCATTTCTTTCGCGAGGTCATAGTGGTGTTCGGCCACGACCACCGAATACGCCTGGGCATTCAAGCGTCGCTGAAGCGCGCTGGTAGTGCGCGCGTAGAGTGCGTATTCAAACGAGGGCACGACTGCGCCAATCATCCGGCTACGGCGGCTCCGAAGCGAGCGCGCAGCACCGTGCGGCACATAACGCAACAAGCGCACCGCCTCCAGCACCCGCTCGCGGGTCTGCGGATCGACGCGGTCAGGTGAGTTGAGCACGCGCGACACCGTGGCGCTTGAGACCCTGGCCGCGCGGGCTACATCAAGCGCTGAAGCGCGCGCCATGCGGTCGTCGCCATCTGCCGCCGGAGCTTGCCGAGGCCGTGCTTTCGTCATTGGAACTCTGATCCTGGACGATTGGTGGAAGGTTTGTTATGTTGCCGGATGTAAACGATTACACCAACCTGCCAATGCCGAATCATGCGGCGACGCAGGCGCCAAGATTCCAACAAGAGGAGACCCGGATGAGCCATTCCCGTTCAGACGACCGCTTCAACCCCAGCCGCCGCCAGACGCTCGCGCGAGGCGGAGCGCTGGCTGGCGCCGCCGCAGCCGCCCAAGTGCTGCCGCTTGCCGCGAGTGCCCAGGCCGGCGATCTCGCCGCCTATCAGTCCGCCAAAATCGACTGGAAGCAGGCCTCGGGCGAGTCCATCACGGTGGCAGTCATTCCCGCCAGCTACTTCGACAACCTCATCGGCCTGCAACCCCAGTTCGAGGCGCTTACCGGTATCAAGTTGCGCTTTGAAAAGGTCCCCCCCGGCCAGATCCGCCAGAAGGCCATGCTGGATCTGTCCTCCAAGACTGCCACCTACGCCACCCATGCGGCCGACCCCATGTATTACCCGCTTTATGTGGCCAACAAATGGGTCGAGCCGCTTGACCGCTATCTGTCCGACGCCAAACTCACCGACGCTGCCTGGTACAACTACAGCGACATCCTGAAAGCCTGGCGTGACGCGGTTTCCATGGAAGGCAAGCCCTACGGCGTTCCCTTCGACGGCGAAGTTACCGTGCAGGTCTATCGCAAAGACCTGTACGAGGCCAAGGGCCTCAAGCCCGCCACCACCTACGACGAGCTGCTCGCCAACGCCAAGGCCCTCACCGACCCCGCCAACCGCATGTATGGACTTGCCATGCGCGGCTTCGCGGGCGCGGGCCAGAACATGTACATCTATCCCTCGATCCTGCGCGGCTTTGGCGGCGGCTGGTTCGAAGGCAATAATCTGGTGGTGAATTCGCCCATCGCGGTGCGTGCACTCGAGTGGTATGTCGAAGCGCTCAACCGCTATGCACCGCCCGCGGTTCGCAACTGGAACTGGCCTGACATCGCCGATGCCTTTTCACAGGGCACGCTCGGCTGCTATCTCGATGCGCATTCGTCCGCCGCCGTGCTCAACAACCCTGAAAAATCCAAGGTGATCGGCAAGATCGGCTATGCACGCTGGCCCAAGGGGCCTGCAGGCAAAGGCGTGACCTCGATCTGGAACTGGAGTTTCCCGATCAATTCCGCGCTCTCCGCTCGCGCCAAAACCGCCACCTGGCTCTTCATTCAATGGGCTACGGCTGCGGAAACTCAGGCGCTCACCTCGTGGAAATTTGCGGGTGCGGCCAAGCGCTCCGGCGTGAACCGTACATCCTCCTGGCAGTCGGCTGACTTTGCCTCGTCCATGGCTGGCATGGGCGACAACTTCATCAAGACCGCCCTGGACACGCTTGCGCAAGATACCGATGTGGAGTGGCGGCCACGCGTGCCGCAGTGGCCCGCCATCGGCGAGACGATGGCCACCGGCATTCAGGCGGCACTGGTCGGGCAGAAAACCGCCAAGGCAGCGCTTGACGAAGCACAGACGCGTATTCAGCAGATTTTGCGCGGCTAAAGCACTGTCACCGCACCACCACCGGGGCCGCTCAGCACGCGGTCCCGGTGCCCTCACCTGATGACGAACCCCCCGCTCACTCTGGAAGCGCAGGACCGACGGTTTGCCGCCTGGCTGCTGGCGCCGTCACTCCTCGTGCTGCTCCTCACCACCACGGCCCCACTCATCTATCTTGGCTGGAACTCGCTCCAGCAACTCAACTTCAGCATGCCTTGGCTACGCGGCTTCGCAGGCCTGGGCAATTATCTGGCGATGGGGAGCGATCCACGCTTCTGGAATTCGCTCTGGCTCACGCTTATCTACACCAGCAGCACGGTCACGCTTCAGGTGGTGATCGGGCTGTCGTTTGCGCTTCTGGTCCTGCGGATGCCGCGCGGCCAGGGCGTGATCCGTGTTGCACTCATTCTTCCCATCGTGCTCGCGCCGGTCGTGGTGGGGCTTTTCTGGCGCACCCTCGTGCTCTCGCCTGATTTCGGGCTGGTTGATATGGTGACGCGCGCGCTCGGCCTGGGTTCGCACAACTGGCTGGGTGACCCCGATCTCGCGCTCATCTCGGTGATCGCCATTCATACCTGGCAATGGACGCCGTTTGCCTTTCTTGTGCTGCTTGCCTCACTCGCCACGTTACCGCCCGATGTTTATGAAGCCGCGCGCCTCGACCGCGCGAATGCCTGGCAGCGCTTTCGGCACATCACGCTGCCGCTGGTACGACCCGCCATCATCATGGTGGTCATTCTGCGCATGATGACCGCACTTTCGGCATTTGCCGCCATCTATGCGGCCACGGGCGGCGGCCCAGGCTCGGCCACCGAGATCCTGAACCTCTACGCCTATCGCACCTCGTTTGTTGAGCTCAACCTGGGCTACGGCAGCGCGCTCGCCATGGTGCTGCTGTCGATCACACTAGGCGTGTCCTGGCTCCTCTTCCGTCTGCGGCGATCGCGATCATGAGTGGCACGGGCACTCACAAACCGGGCGCCGTGGCGCGCCGACTGTTGATGCTGATTGCAGCGGCGTGCCTGGTGCTCATCTGGGCCTTTCCGGTGTTCTGGGGATTTCTCACTTCGCTCAAGACCGAGCGCGATGTGCTCGCCTGGCCACCGGTGCTGTTCTTCACGCCCACCCTCGATAACTATCGCGCGGTGCTGGAGGGCAATCGCTCGATCCTGCCCAATCTGTGGTCGAGTCTCGTGGTCACCACCAGCGCCACAGTGATCACCATGCTGTTTGCGGTGCCTGCTGCCTATGCCATGGCGCGGCTCAGGATGCGTTTCAAGCGCACCACCGGCTTCTATGTGCTTGCCACGCAGATGCTGCCGCCGGTGGGCCTCATCATTCCCTACTACATCGTGCTTCAGAAAGTGGGGGGTCTGGATAGCTACGCCGGCATCACCACTATTTATCTCACCTTCTCATTGCCGTTTGCGATCTGGCTGATGATCACCTACTTCGAAGATATTCCGTTCGAGATGGAGGAGGCCGCGCTCCTTGATCGCGCCGGGCGACTGCGCACGCTCTGGTATGTGATCCTCCCGCAGGTGCGCGGCGGCATGGCGGTCACCACCATCTTCGTGTTTCTGAATGCCTGGAATGAGTTCCTGTTTGCGGTCGTGCTGGGCGGCAATACCGTACGTCCGGTAACGGTGGCGATGTACAACTTCATCTCGGTCGAGCAGACCCAGTGGGCGCTGCTCTCGGCGGCGGCCATGCTGGCCATGGCGCCGGTCATCGTGATCGGGCTTGCCGCACAACGCCACATCGTGAAGGGCCTCACCGTAGGCGCAGTCAAGGGAGGAGGCAGGCGATGAGCCGATCAGCAAGTGTGCGAATCGAAGGCGCGGTGAAGCGACACGGAAAAACCACAGTGCTGCACGGCATCGATCTGGCGGTGAAGCCCGGTGAGTTTTTTGCCTTCCTTGGGCCGTCGGGCTCGGGCAAAACCACCACGTTGCGACTGCTCGCAGGGCTTGAAACGCTCGATGGCGGACGGGTGTTCCTCGATGATGTTGATGTGAGCCATGCCGAACCGGGCGAGCGCGATGTGGCCATGGTGTTTCAGAGTTACGCACTTTATCCGCACATGACGGTTCGCGAGAACATCGCCTTCCCGCTCAAGATGATCCGAGAGCCCGCCGCGGCCATCGAGACCGCCGTCACCGAGGCGGCCACGCGAGTGGGCATTGCCCATCTGCTCGACAGACGCCCTGGGCAACTCTCGGGCGGCCAGCAGCAGCGCTGTGCGCTCGCACGGGCCATCGTCCGTCAGCCCAGACTCTTTCTGCTCGATGAACCACTCTCCAATCTCGACGCCAAGCTCCGGCTGGAAACCCGCGCCGAACTGCGCCGGCTCCAGCGTTCGCTCAACGTGACCGCCATTTACGTGACCCACGACCAGGAAGAGGCCATGACGATCGCCGATCGAATTGCGATTTTCATGGATGGGCGCCTCGCTCAGGTGGGCACGCCGCATGAGATTTTTCATCGGCCTGCGTCGGCACAGGTGGCTGCCTTCATCGGGTCGCCCCCCATGAATTTATTTCCCGCGCATCTGGAGCGAGGAAGCCTGCGTATTGGCGCTGACCTGTTCGAAAACGCTTTCCCCTCGCTCGTGAGTTCTGACCAGGCCGTGCAGGCCGGTATCCGACCCGGCGATCTCGAGCTCTGCACACAAGGGGGACTTGCCGCTGAAGTTGAATTCGTCGAAGACTTCGGCGACAGCGCGATCATCAATCTTTCCGTCGCCGGGCAGCGTGCCAAGATGCGTACCGAGCGCCGCGAGCTGCCCGCAGAGGGCACCCGCCTGCGAATTGCCCCGCGCCCAGGAAGCATCCATCTTTTCAGCCACAGCAACGGCCATCGGTTAGACACCTGACCGCTCGCCCTCACAGACCCATTACCGGAGAACTGCCTTGAGCCGACGACCCAATATCGTGCTGATCCTGAACGACGACATGGGCTTTAGCGACATTGGTTGCTATGGCGGCGAGATCGAGACCCCAACGCTGGATATGCTCGCCAAGCGCGGCCTGCGTTTCTCGCAGTTCTACAACACGGCACGCTGCAGCCCTTCACGCGCGTCGCTTCTCACCGGGCTTCACCCGCACCAGACAGGTATCGGTGTGCTCACCTACGATCTGGGTCCGGAAGGCTATGCGGGCAATCTGTCCGAGCAGTGCATCACGATTCCCGAGGCGCTGCGCGGCAACGGCTATCGCACCTATATGAGCGGCAAATGGCATGTGGCAAGCAACCTGGTGAGCCCTACCAGCGCCTGGCCGATGCAGCGCGGATTCGATGCGTTCTATGGAACCATCATCGGGGCAGGGAGCTTCTACGACCCCAACACGCTCACCCGCGGCAATACCAATGCAGAGCACGAAGCGCGCGACAATCCTGAGTTTTTTTACACCGATGCAATCAGTGATCAGGCGGTTGATTATGTTCGCGCGCACGCCCGCGATCACGCCGACAAACCTTTCTTCATGTATGTCGCCTATACGGCGCCGCACTGGCCACTCCACGCTCATGAGGAAGATATTGCAAAATACCGCGGGCGTTTCGATGCCGGATGGGATCAGTTGCGGGTGGAGCGCCTTCGAAAACTCGTGAGTTCGGGCATCCTGAAGCCCGAATGGGGACTGTCAGATCGCGATCCCTCCCAGCCCCCCTGGACCGAAGCCGAAGAAAAGGCGTGGCTGCTGCGCTGCATGGAGGTCTATGCCGCGCAGGTTGACCGAATGGACCAGGGCATTGGCCGTATCGTCGAATCGCTCAAGCAGGCGGGCGTCTACGACGACACGCTGATCATCTTCCTCGCCGACAACGGGGCATGCGCTGAAGACATCCCAGAGGGCCTGACGGTCGACGTCCTGGTGAACCAGTTGATGATTGCGCGCTCTCACACCCGAAGCGGTGAACCCGTGCAGTTCGGCAACAACCCCGAGTTGATGCCCGGCGCCGAGAATACCTATCAGAGCTACGGCCCAGCCTGGGCCAATCTATCCAACGCACCGTTTCGGCTCTATAAGCACTGGATCCACGAAGGCGGCATCGCCACGCCTCTGATCGCTCACTGGCCGGCCGGCATTCACGACCAGGGCGGCATCCGACATACACCCGGCTATCTGCCCGACATCATGGCCACACTGCTTGATGTGACGGGCACCCGCTACGCGGGCGAGCGAAATGGCCAGCCGGTGCCCGCGCTCGAGGGTACCAGCCTGCGGCCGGCGTTCGAAGCCGACGGGCTGCCTGAGCGCCCCATGTTCTGGGAGCATGAGGGAAATGCCGCGGTGCGGGTGGGTCGCTGGAAGCTGGTTCGCAAGTTCCCCGACCCCTGGGAGCTCTACGATCTGGAGACCGACCGTACCGAACTCAGCGATCTATCGGCACAGCATCCAGCGCGCGTTCAGGAGATGCTTGCGCTTTACCAGGCCTGGGCTGCGCGCTGCGGCGTGATCCCTCGCGAAAAAATTCTCGAGATCATGGCGCGTAATCCCGAGCCCGCATTCTGGGAAGAGAAGGAAGACGCCTGAGGCTGACTGGATGAGTCGTTGTTGCACGCCCTTGGGGGGATCCCCGGCGGATCCCGTCGCGACCGACCCGGGAGCGTCGGCGGTCGGCGCTGGCTACGAGCCAGCGCACGCTCGTCGCACCGTACCATCCCTTCATGATGTCCCGATCGGTTGGATCGACATCGCAGGTGGCCACACACGAATCGGCTCCCACGACCCCGAAGGCTTCGCGAGCGACGGCGAGGGGCCGGCGCGAAACATTTTTTTGAGCCCTTACCGGATCAGCGCCACGACGATCACCAACGTGCAGTTCGCGGCATTCGTGAACGCCACCGGCTACATTACCGAAGCAGAGCGGGCCGGCGAATCGTTCGTGTTTTATCTGCAGATTGCTCCCGATCGTCGGGCAGCCCTGCGACGCGTGGTGTCGGAGCTTCCATGGTGGATGATCGTTCCGGGCGCATCATGGCAGTGTCCGCACGGGCCGGGTTCCAGCTGGCAGGCGCTATCGGATCATCCTGTCGTTCAGGTGTCCTGGAACGATGCCGTGGCATATTGCCGCTGGCAAGGCGCAATGCTGCCCTCTGAGGCGCAGTGGGAGCACGCGGCGCGCGGCGGCGCCCCAGCGCTTCGCTACCCCTGGGGAGACGAACTCGAGCCGAACGGCGAACGCCGCTGCAATATCTGGCAGGGCAGATTTCCAAATGCACCGCTTGCCGGCTGGCAACCGGGTACGGTGTCAGTCCATGAATTCCCACCCAACGGGCTCGGCCTCTACAACACCTCGGGCAATGTCTGGGAGTGGTGCGCCGATTGGTTCAACGCCGACTATCATCGAAAGACGCCCGATCATGACCCGCTCGATGAGCGGCCTAGCGGCCGGCGTTCGCAGCGCGGCGGATCGTTTCTCTGTCACCTCTCATACTGCAATCGCTACCGAAACGCCGCGCGCGGCGCAAACAGCCCCGACGGCGCCACCAGCCACACCGGTTTCCGCGTGGTGCGCAGATCAGACTGCGCGTGAGCGTGCGCCAGTCATTCGAACGGAGCCATTCCCGATGACCTACATTCTGGCGATCGATCAGGGCACGACGAGCTCACGCGCGATTGCATTCAATCGCGAGGGCGAGGCCGTGGTCACGGCGCAGCGAGAGTTCACGCAGCATTTTCCGCAGCCTGGCTGGGTGGAGCACGACGCAAACGAAATCTGGGCGACCCAGCTCGCAGTTGCGCGGGAGGCGGTCGCGCGCATGGGATCGCTCCCCGCGGCAATTGGCATCACCAATCAGCGCGAAACCACGGTGTTGTGGGATCGTACAAGCGGTGAGCCGCTGTCACGTGCCATTGTCTGGCAGGATCGGCGCACCGTGTCAGCTTGCGATGCGCTTCGGGAAAGCGGAAAGCATCGGGCAATTGAACAGGCCACTGGACTGGTGCTCGATGCTTATTTTTCAGGCACCAAGCTCGCCTGGCTGCTTGACCAGATTCCCGGTGCAAGAGCACGCGCCGAGGCCGGCGAACTTGCCTTCGGCACGGTCGACAGCTGGCTGGTCTGGAAGCTCACGGGCGGAAGGCTGCATGTCACCGACGCGAGCAATGCCTCGCGCACACTGCTCATGAACCTGTCGAGCGTCGAGTGGGACCCTACCCTCCTGGCAAGCCTTCGCATCCCTGCCGCAGTGCTGCCACGTATCGTGCCCTCGGCAGGCGTGATAGGCGCAACCGACTCGCACTGGTTCGGCCAGCCGATTCCGATCGCTGGCATGGCGGGCGATCAGCAGGCCGCCACCTTCGGTCAGGCCTGCTTCGAGCCGGGCCAGGCCAAGAATACTTATGGCACCGGCTGCTTCATGCTGATGAATACCGGCAACACGCCAAGCTTCAGCACCAACCGTCTGATCGGCACGCTCGGTTGGCAGATCCCCGCGAACACCACCTGGTGTCTGGAGGGTAGTGTGTTCATGGCAGGTGCCACGGTGCAGTGGCTGCGAGACGGCCTGGGTCTCATCGAACGCGCCGCCGATATCGAGCCGCTTGCGGCAAGTGTGACCGATACCGGTGATCTCTGGCTGGTCCCCGCATTCACCGGTCTCGGGGCGCCGGACTGGGACGGCCACGCCCGCGGCGTGATGATCGGCATGACACGCGGCACCACACGGGCACATGTCGCCCGAGCTGCGCTGGAATCGATCGCGTTGCAATCAGCCGATCTGATCACCGCGATGGGGCGCGATGCGGGTAAGCCCATCACCGAGCTCCGGGTGGACGGCGGCGCCACCCAGAACAGCCTGCTGATGCAGATGCAGGCAGATATTGCCGGCATTCCGGTCCTTCGCCCGACCATGACAGAAACCACTGCGTTCGGCGCAGCGGCGCTAGCCGGGCTGGCGACTGGCTTCTGGCCAGGGCTTGATGCGCTCGCCGCCTGCTGGAAACTCGACCGGCGATTCGAACCAAAGTGGTCCGACAGCCATCGCACGGCACACCGTGCACGCTGGCGCGAAGCAGTCGACCGGTCACGCGGATGGGCACGAGATTGACCGCTAGAACGCGCGCCTTTGCCTCGCTCACCCGACCGGAGGGCTTCGACCTCGCGGTCGTGGGCGGCGGCGCAACCGGTCTGGCGGTAGCGCTCCAGGCGGCCTGGACGGGCCGGTCGGTGGCGTTGATCGAGGCCCATGACTTCGCAAGCGGCACCTCCTCGCGATCAACCAAACTCCTGCACGGCGGCGTTCGTTACCTCGCGCAGGGGGAAATCAGCCTGGTGCGCGAAGCGCTCCATGAGCGGAAGGCCCTCATAGACCTGGTCCCCGATCTCGCGCACCCGCTTCGCTTCGTGATGCCCGCCTATCGCTGGTGGGAACGCCTGTTTTACGGCGCAGGTCTGGTCACCTACGACTGGCTCGCAGGCGTATCCAGCCTGGGTAAGACCGAACAGCTGTCACGGGCTGCCATACTGAGCCGCTACCCCGCCGTTGCGACCCATCATCTGCGTGGCGCGGTCAGCTACTGCGACGCGCAGTTTGACGACGCGGGACTCGCCATCGCGATGGCGCGCGGCGCCGCGGCAGCGGGTGCGGTGCTGCTTAACCGGGTGCAAGCCACCGGAGTCACGCCCGACGCCGGCGGGCTCGCGCTTGTGATAACCGACCGGTTCACCGGCGCCTCGGGCCATCTGAAGGCACGCGACGTGGTGAATGCCGCAGGCGTCTGGGTCGATGGGCTGCGTGGCGGCGCGCCCATGGTGCAGCCCAGCCAGGGCGCCCATATCGTGGTTGACCGCCGATTCCATCCGGCAGACGAGGCACTGCTGCTGCCGCGAACTGCCGACGGCCGGGTGCTGTTTGTTGTGCCCTGGCTTGGCTACTGCGTGATTGGCACCACCGACACGCCGCGCGACGCTGCGGACGTCGAGCTGGGCCGCGAGCCGCTCCCCTTCTCCGCTGAAATCGATCTGATCCTGTCCGAGGCCGCGCGGCTCCTGTCACCCGCCCCAACGCGGGCCGACATCCTGAGCGCCTGGGCGGGGCTACGCCCCCTGGTGAGGCCGAGCGCCACCACTGGCTCTGCCACCCATCGCATCAGTCGCGAGCACGCGATCGAAGTTGAACCGAACGGCCTCGTCACCATCACCGGCGGCAAATGGACCACCTGCCTTGCCATGGCGCGCGATGTCCTCCGCGCGCTCCCGCAGCAGCCCTTCGAGGCGACGACCCCGCCAGGCATCACGCTTCCGTCGGGCATGGCAGCCCTCGCCGCGCGAGCGCCAACGCCCGATGAAGTGGCCTGGCTCGCCGATCACACCTGGGCGAGCACGGTAGAGGATGTTCTCGCCCGACGCTCGCGGCTGCTGTTTCTCGATGTGGCGTCAGCGCTCGCCGCCGCACCCGCGGTCGCAAGCGCGCTCGAAGCGCAAACCGGACGCGATGCCGACCTTGCGGGTTTCCAGCTGACGGCCCACGCCTGGATGGCGCGCTTCCGGCAGGTGTAGCCAGGGCCGCTTTACCGCAGACCCGCGCGCTGAAATAAGCGCCTTAGACACCATGTCGATCCAGCAATTCGATTCCGGCAGGGGTTATCAAGTGACCACCTGAGGACTATCATGCTAGGAGAGCGACCCGTCCCGCGACGATTCATTCGCCAACCAAGGAGACCCCGATGACCCGCTTTCGTAAATTGAGCGCCCTCGCCGCACTGGTGGCTGGCCTCGGCTCAGGCCCCATCAGCGCCCAACAACTCACCTTCATGACCGGGCCACAGGGTGGCGCCTGGATTCCGCTCGGCGGCGCCCTGAAAGGCCTTTGGGAGAAAGCGATCCCGGGCCTTCAGATACAGACCACACCCGGCGCGGGCATCAGTAATGTGCGCGGAATCGATGAGAGCAAAGCGCACATCGGCATGGCTAACTCATCAACTACCTATGACGGCATCGCCGGCAACAAACCCTATCCAAAAAAAGTCACCAAGGTATGCCAGCTCGCCAATCTCTATCCTCAATATTTTCAGGTCGTGGCCCTGGCCGATGCGAAGATCAATTCATTCCGCGATCTGGCCGGAAAATCACTGGTGACGCAGCCGCGCGGCAACACCGCAGAGGTGCTCACTGCCACGGTGCTCGAGCTGAACGGACTTGATTACAAGAAGCTGGGCCGTGCAAGCTTCCAGGCGAGTTATACCGATGCGGTGTCCATGCTGAAAGACGGCCACGCGCATGTCTTCACACTCGGTACCACCGCGCCTGCGTCGAGCGTCATGGACCTGGCGAGCGCACGCGACATCAAAATGGTTCCCGTCGACGACAAGACCATGGCGGAACTGTCCAAGGCCAATCCCGGCTATACCCGGCAGATCATCAAGGCCGGCACCTACCCGAAGCAGAATGAGGACGTACCGGTCATTGCCTACCTCACCCATGTGGTGGCGGCCTGTGACTTGCCCGAGGCAACCGCCTACACGATGACCAAGGTGATGGCGAACCATATCGATGACATGGCGGCAGTGGTCAAGCCGATCACCGGCCTCACGCCCAAGATGATGGCCGCCGACATCGGTGTGCCACTGCACCCGGGCGCAGAAAAATTCTACCGCGAGGTGGGCGCACGCTAATCGGTCCCCAACGACGGGCGCTTCCCCGCGCCCGTTCATGGAGCTCTGATGTCTGACGAACAGGCTGCCACACTTCCTTCAGGAAGCGTCCTTCGTGCGGTGGTATCAACGCTTGCCATCGCAATGTCGGTCTATCACATTTACACTGCGGCCTTCGGACCGCCTGATGCGGTGATATTCCGTGGCATTCACCTCATGTTCGCCATGGCGCTGGTGTTTCTGCTTTATCCCAGTATCAAGCGCGAAAGCATTTCCGCCCGGCTGTTTGATCTCCTGCTGCTCGCGCTCTCCTGCGGCGCCGTGCTGCATATCTTCATCAATTACGACTACGTCACCAGCCGCATTCTCTATATCGACGAGCTCACCTGGGCTGACAAGTTCTGGACCGTCGTCG
Source organism: Burkholderiaceae bacterium (assembly GCA_023253905.1). The sequence goes on along the minus strand of JALREG010000307.1, from coordinate 3,734 downwards.
CGGTACTGATGGTGCTGGAAGGCACGCGGCGGGTCATTGGCTGGGCATTACCGCTCACCGCCATCGTATTCATCGCTTATGCCGCAATCTTCACCCAGGTGAAGATCCCCGTTCTGATGGAGCAGCTTTATCTCTCCACCGAGGGCATCTTCGGTTCCACACTCGGTGTATCGGCGTCTTACGTCATGCTGTTCGTATTGTTCGGCTCCTTCATGGAGCGAAGCGGCACCGGGCAACTCTTCATGGATTTTTCCATGTCGCTCACCGGCAGCAGCGCGGGCGGCCCTGGCAAAGTAGCTGTGATCAGTTCATCGCTGTTTGGCACAGTGTCAGGTAGCGCGGTGGCCAACGTAATGGTTGACGGCCCAATCACGATTCCGCTCATGAAGCGCACCGGCTTTCGGCCCTCCTTCGCTGCAGCGGTCGAATCGGTGGCCTCCACCGGCGGGCAATTGATGCCACCCATCATGGGGGCAGCCGCCTTCGTCATGGCCGAGTTCCTCGCTGTCCCCTATGCCCAAGTCGCCTTATGGGCACTCATTCCGGCGCTTCTCTACTACGTGTCGGTCTTTGCCGCCGTGCATTTCGAAGCAAGGCGCTACAAGCTCGCAGGCGTTCCCAAATCGGAGCTACCCAGGTTCGGGGCGGTCATGCGTGAGCGCGGACATCTGTTCATTCCAATACTGATCGTGCTGATCGGGTTGACCGCAGGCTACTCGGCGCCGCTCTGCGCACTCGTGGGCGCGCTATTTTGCATTCCGCTTGCGCTCCTTCGCGCCAGTACGCGCGCCGACATCAGCTGGCGCACGGTATTCGAGGCGCTCAACGACGGCGCTCGCAATACGCTTGCGGTGGCCATGGCATGCGCCTGTGCGGGCCTGGTGATTGGTAGCGTCACCATCACCGGCTTGGGTATTGAATTTACTCAGGCCGTGATCGGACTCGCGAAGGATGCGCTCTTTCTTGCGCTGCTTCTCACCGCCATCGCGGGCATCATCCTGGGCATGGGCATGCCCACCACCCCGGCCTATATCGTGATGGTGTCGCTGCTGGTTCCCGCACTCATCAAGCTTGGCGCAGTCACGCCAGCAGCCCATATGTTCGCGCTCTATTTCGCCATTCTGTCTGCCATCACCCCGCCTGTGGCGCTCGCGGTCTTTGCAGCCGCCGGGCTCGCCAAAACCAGCATGTGGGCCGCAGGCTTTGCAGCCATGCGCGCGGCCGCCCCCGCCTACATCGTCCCCTTCATGTTTGTCTACGAGCCATCATTGCTGCTGCTGGTGAAGGACTGGAGCGAGCAGTGGTTCCAGGTTCTGCTTTCTGTGGCGTCCGCGACCATCGGCGTGATTGCTCTGGCAGGCGGCCTCTTCGGCTGGTTCGCTGGCCCTACCCGGATGTGGCAGCGTGGCGTCCTGGTGGTGGCAGCGCTTGCGCTCATCAAACCAGGCTCTATCACCGACCTCATCGGCCTGGGGCTCCTTCTCATCGTGATCGTTGCGCAGAAAATGGCGCCCGTGCGCGAGCCGGCGTAAGCCCGGCCTCAGAAATCAAGCGTCTGCTGTTCGCCAATCAACGAGCCGGTTGCCACCGGGTTCACCGTCACTGAGGCGCGCGAACGCCGCACGCCTTCGCGGTTCGGATTGCGGCTGCCGTGCTTCTGGAAAATCTGGCGTGCAGCATCCTTCGACTCGGCCTCTTTCCTCAAGCTCCACAGACGATCGCGCGCGAGGCGTGCCGCCGCCAGATGGTCGACGATAGGCGTTGGATAAGTCGCTGTGCCCAGCTCCGGCACCCAACGCGCCACAAACTCGCCGCCGGGGTCCTGATCCTGGCGCTGCTTCTCGGGGTTATAGATCCGGATCGTGTTGATGCCTGTGGTGCCGCTCTGCATCTGAATCTGCGGCCAGTGAATGCCCGGCTCATAATCGGTATAGAGACGTGCCAGGTGCTCGCCGGTCAGCTTCCAGTGAAGCCAGAGATGCTGACTGGCAAAAGAGGTGAGCATCGCCCGCATGCGAAAGTTGATCCAGCCGGTCGAGGCGAGGTAACGCATGCAGGCATCGACGAATGCAAACCCCGTCCGCCCTTCTCGCCAGGCCTCGAGACGTGCGGTGTCGAGGGCGGTCGGCTCGCCCTCATTTCGCAGCCCGCGCGTGGCGGGGTGTAAGCACCGGAACTCCAGTTCAGGCTCGGACTCGAGCTTCTGCATGAAGTGGCAGCGCCAGTGCAGGCGACTCTCGAAACTCTTCAAGCTTGCAAGCATGGACCGCTGCTGAGGATGGCCGTCGTCCAGCTGCCATTGGGACCGCGCCTGCCAGACCGCGTGCAGCACTTCACGCACCGACAGCGTCCCCCAGGCGAAATGCGCCGACAGGCGCGAGCACGACTGCTCGGCAGTTCCGGGACTGCTCATATGGAAACGATATGAAGCCCCTCGTCCAGCGAGAAAGGTCCTGAGCAGTTCGAGCCCCCGTTCGCGACCACCCTGCTGGCGCCCGGGACAGGGATCGGTATCGGCCAGCACCCGCCAGGGCCGAAGCGCTGCCTCCTCGCCGCTGGCCGACCGCGCATCAGGAAGACGACCGCCAACGCGAGCCGGCAGCGCTGTGAACCGAGGCGGCGCAAGCACCGACGCCGACATCCGCGCATCGTGCAATCGCGACCAATCATCGCGCGATCCAAGCGCGCGCACCACACCGTTCTGTGGCACCTGATGCCACGGGATGTGGTTTGCGCGACACCAGGCGAGTACTGCACGGTCGCGCTGATAACTTGCCCAGTTGCCGGTCTCCTCATGACTGTGAAGCACGAAGTTGCCCATTGAACAACGCAGACGGTCGAGGAGCGCTGGCATCTCGGCCGTTTCCACCATGATCGGCAGGTCGGCCGTACGTGCCGCACGCAGCAGATCGTGAAGACTGTCGGCGTAAAACGCAGCGTGCCGCCCGCTCGCATCGGGCAGCGCCCAGAGCGAAGGCTCAAAGACCACCAGACCCAGTACCGGACCCCGCGCGGCTGCTGCAGCGAGCGCGGGGTGGTCGTACAGGCGCAGATCGCGCTTAAACCAGACGATCTGAAGCGGGGAGGAGTCCAAGATAAAGGGCCGCCTGCGGTCGATTGATGAGCCGCAATTGTGGCCGGGCAATCAACAGATCGCGGTGCAATTCCCTGACCGGTCAGGGCCTTGCCCGTTCTACGCGCGTCTCGCACTCACCGGCGTTGACAACCTGCGCGAGGGTGAACAGACTGCGCCATCATCTGCCACCCGCCAGACTGGCTGGTGCGAACCTGCTGTAAGGAGTTGTGCGTGATACTCAGAGCCTTGATGTGTGCGGTCGTTGCGGCTGCGCTTCCCCTCTCGCCTGCCGGCGCGCAGGATTTTCCGCAGCGCCAGCCGATCAAATTGATCGTCACGTTTGCACCCGGCGGCGGTGCGGATTCCGCAGCGCGTGCCCTGAGCGACAAGTTTGGCGAGAAGCTCGGCCAGTCGGTCGTGGTGGAGAACCGGCCAGGCGGCGGTGGCGTGATTGCGACCGGACTGGTCGCCAAGGCCTCGCCCGACGGCTACTCCGTGCTGTTCACGGTGTCGTCGCATTCCATCAACCAGGCGATGAACCCGAAACTACCCTTCGACACCGAGCGCGACCTGCGTGGTGTCACACTGGTGGGGCTCCTGCCGCAGGCCATTGCGGTACATCCCTCGGTCCCTGCGAACACCTTGCAGGAGTGGCTTG
>JALREG010000247.1 GCA_023253905.1 Burkholderiaceae bacterium | reverse complement strand
CGCTTGAGCGGCGCGGGCATTCGATCGAGGTCCGGCTCTACGCTGAGAATCCCGAGCGCGGTTTTCTGCCTTCCACTGGGGCGCTGCGCGCGCTGCATCTGCCGTCTGCGACAGGCTTCTCGGTGGGGGCGGGTGCGCATGGCGAGCCTGCTGCGCTTCGGATCGACAGCGGGGTTCGCGCGGGTGATGTGATTACGCCCCACTATGACCCGATGATCGCCAAGCTTATTACCTGGGGGGCCGATCGCGATCAGGCGCGCGCGCGAATGGCGCAGGCGCTCTCGCAGGTTCGAATCGCGGGGGTGTCCACCAATGCGGCCTTCCTGTATCGCCTGATGCAGTCGCCAGCGTTCGTCTCGGCTGATCTCGATACCGGCTTGATCGAGCGCGAGCGCTCGACGGTCCTGCCCTCGCCTGCCCCCATGACGATGCGCGATTGGGGGGTGGCCGCGGCGGCGTGGCTTGCGAACGAGTCGGCAGAGACTGCCCGCCGCACGCTGCCGCAACGCGTGGTGGACGGGACTGCTACCGCCGGAGCGCCCGAGCCCGCATGGATCGACCCGTGGCGGGCCGCCGATAGCTGGCGGGTCCACGGGCAGGGCGCCCGCTGGCTGCGGCTTGCGACCGACGCGGAGCAATGCGAACTGCGGATCGAACCTGCCCGCTCGGGCGCGGGCTTTACCGCATTTGCCGGCGATCAGGTGGTCTGCATCGCCGACCCGCGGCTCGATGAGGCAGAGGGCGCTCTGAGCGCGCTCGTTGGCGCCGAAGCGGTTCGCTGCGGCGCGCTGATTGACGGCTCAGCGATCCTGCTATCGGAGCGGGGCCGCGCGCTGCGCGTCGCGGTGCTGCCGCCGGGCGGCAATCCTGATGAGGCGGCCGCGGATGCGGGCAGCCTTGCCGCACCGATGCCTGGCAAGGTGGTGGCGCTGATGGTGGACGTGGGTGCGGTGGTTGAGCGCGGCCAACCGCTCGCGGTGCTCGAGGCGATGAAGATGGAGCATGTCATCACCGCGCCCGAGGCGGGTCGCGTCACCGCCATTCTTCATTCGACGGGTTCACAGGTGCAGGAGGGCGCGGCGCTTCTTGCGATCGAGCCTCTTCCCGCGGGGGCAGCATGACCGGTTTATCTTCTGGCGCCGAGCAAGGGCGAGGCGTCTCCCATCTGGCGAAGGCATCGCCCACCATCGTGCTGGGTCTGCGCAGCGCCGATGCTGCGCAAGCGTGGACCCAGGCGCTAAGCGAGGCGTTGCCGCACGCCCGGATCGTGCCCGATGCGGCCGACGCCCCCGCCGCCGACTATGCGGTGCTGTGGCGGCCGCAACCCGGTTTTTTCGCGCGCCAGCGCGGGCTCGCCGCAGTCTTTGCCGCCGGCGCGGGTGTTGACTGGCTGCTCACCGACCCGACGCTGCCGGCTGCGCTCCCGATCTATCGCATCGAAGATGGCGGCATGGCCGAGCAGATGGCGGCCTATTGCGCGCATGAGGTGCTCCGCTTTCACTATCGCTATGACCGCTATGAAGCGCAGCAACGCGCGGGTGTCTGGCAGGAGTGGCCCTATGTGAGCCCAGCGCGCTGTGCCGTGGGCGTGTTCGGGATGGGCAAGATGGGCGAGGCAATCGCGCGTGCGTTGGCTGCGCTCGGCTTTGCGGTACGCGGCTACTCTCGCTCGCCGCGCACGCTGGTCGGGATTGAATGCTTTGATGACTCGCACGGGCTTGAGCCGTTCCTGCAAGGCGCGCAGGTGCTGGTGGTGGCAGCGCCGCTCACACCGGCCACCCGCAATCTGTTTGACGCCACGCGCTTGGCACAGCTACCGCGCGGGGCCTTCCTGATCAACGTCGCGCGAGGCGACCTGGTGGTGGAGGAGGCGCTGCTGGCTGCCCTCGATTCGGGCGCGCTCGCTGGTGCCGCGCTCGATGTATTTCGCACCGAGCCGCTGCCGCGCGAGCACCGCTTCTGGAACCACCCACGGGTGCGCATCACGCCGCATGTGGCGGCGATCACCGTTGTGAGCGAGTCTGCCCGCCAGGTGGCGCATCGCATCACGCAGCTTGCGCTCGGCCATACGCCCAGTGGCCTGGTTGATCGCAACCGCGCCTATTGAACTGGCTCTCAAGGAAAGTCCTCCTCATGCCCAACACCCTGCCCGCCCGAGTCTTCATCACCGAGGTCGGCCCGCGCGACGGTCTTCAAAACGAGAAAGCGCCGCTTGCAACCGATGTGAAGGTCGGGCTCTGCGAGCGGCTGCTCGCTGCCGGCGTAGCGCAGCTCGAGGTCACCTCCTTCGTATCGCCCAAATGGGTGCCGCAGATGGCCGATGCGGCCGATGTGCTTGCCCGCCTCCCCCGGCGTGCCGGGCTCACGTTGTCTGCGCTCACGCCCAACCTGAAAGGCTTCGAGGCGGCGCTTGCGAGCCGAGTCGATGAGGTGGTGATTTTCGGCGCAGCAAGCGAGGCGTTTTCAATGCGAAACACCAATTGCTCGGTGGCCGAGAGCATCGAGCGATTTCGCCCGGTGGCCCAGGCCGCCAAGGCTCACGGTCTGCGGCTCCGCGCAGTGATTTCGGTGGCTTTTGGCTGCCCCTATCAGGGTGATGTGCCCCTCGAATCTGTGATCGACCTGGTCCAGCGCACCCGCGATCTGGGCTGTGATGAGATCGGCATTGCCGACACCATTGGCGTGGCGACTGTGGGTCATGTGAAGCGCGTGTTTGAAGCGGCGGCGGGCAAGGTGCCGCTCGGCCAGCTCTCGGGGCACTTCCACGATACCTACGGTCAGGCGGTTGCCAATGTCTATGGCTGCCTGGAGGTGGGCGTGCACCGGTTTGACAGCGCCGTTGCGGGGCTGGGCGGCTGTCCGTATGCGAAGGGTGCAACCGGCAATGTCGCCACCGAAGACTTGCTGTGGCTCTTCAAGGGCCTGGGCATCGACACCGGGCTGAACCTCGATGCGATGGTGCAAACCGGCCAGTGGATCTCTGAGCAGGTGGGCCGTCGCTATGCCTCGCGGGTGGGTGCTGCGCTCGCAGCACGCGAGGCCGTGGCCGAGGCGCGCGCATGATTGCCATCCGACATCTCCAACGGGCCCCGTCATGAACGCTGCCACGGTTCCGTCGCCCTGCATTTCGGTCTGTCAGCTCGACCCCGAATCGCGCCGCTGCCTGGGCTGCTCGCGTTCCATCGAGCAGATCGAAGCCTGGATCATGCTCGATGATCGCGAGCGCATGGCCGTCTGGGTGCAGCTCGCCCGGCACTTCGATGTCGACCTTGAAACCGCCCTCGCCTCACGCGTGGGCCCGGGTCAGGCACGCGAACTGGTGCGCTCTCATGAGTCGGGCTGAGCCAGCGGTCCGGTTACCGGTCGGCGTTCGCTTCATCGAGCGCGACTGGCTTTCGTCCAACATGGTCCTCATCGCCGAGCCCGATGGCGGCGCAACGCTGATCGATAGCGGCTATGTGAAGCATTCCACGCTGGTGGTGTCCCTGGTCGAGCATGCGCTGGGCCAGCTTGGTGCAAAGCGTCTCACCCGCGTCCTCAACACGCATCTGCACTCCGATCACTGCGGCGGCAATGCGGCGCTCGCCGCACGGTTTGGCTGCGAGGTGCTGGTGCCGGCCGGCAGTGTTGACGATGTTCGGCGCTGGGACACTGCTGCGCTCAGCTATGACGGCACCGCCCAGCGTTGCGCCCGCTTTGAGGCAAGCGGCATGCTGGTGCCGGGCGAGACGCTTCTGATCGGCGGGGTGCCCTGGGAGATTTACGCGGCACCGGGCCACGATCCGAAGAGCCTGGTGTTTCACTGTGCGCGCCATCGCCTCCTGGTCTCAGCCGATGTGCTCTGGAAAAACGGCTTTGGCGTGATTTTTCCCGAGCTGGTCGGAGAGTCGGGCTTTGCCGAGCAGGCCGAGATGCTCGAGCTGATCGCAGGCCTTGATGTGGATACCGTGCTGCCTGGTCATGGCCCGGCGTTTGCCGAGCCGCTCGCAGTGATCGAAACCGCACGTAGAAGACTCGCATCGCTTCGCGGAGACCCGGTGCGAAACGCACGCTACGCCCTGAAGGTGATGATCAAATATCTGATGCTTGATATGGAAGAGGTCGAAGAGACGGTGCTCGCAGAGCGGGTGGCGGGTGCGTCGGTGCTTCGCAGTGCGGCTGCGCTCCTGGATCTGCCGCTCGAGGCAGCCTTTGACTGGGCGGTTGGGGAACTCACCGCGCAGGGGGCGCTGAGACGTCTGAACGGGAGGCTCTTTAATGTCTGAACGATTCGCGCAGGCCCCGCGCCTGCGGGACAGCACGCCCGCCGATCTTGAGGCGATTGAGCGCATTTATGCGCACCATGTGCGGCATGGCACGGGTTCGTTTGAGCTTGAGCCGCCCACGCTCGCCGAAATCAGGCGCCGCCGCGACGATGTGCTCGCCAATGGCTTTGCACACCGGGTGGCCGAAGCAGGCGGCGAGGTCGTGGGGTTTGCCTACTTCAATTTTTTCCGGATGCGGCCTGCCTACCGGTTCAGCGTGGAGAATTCGGTCTATGTGCGCGCGGGGCTGACGCGTGGTGGCATTGGTCGTGCGCTGCTTGCGGATCTGATCGATGAGGCCCGTGCACGGGGCGTACGCCAGATGATTGCCGTGATCGGCGACAGCGCCAACACCGGCTCGATCGGACTGCATGCCGCCTGCGGTTTTCGATTTGCCGGAATCCTGCGCGCAAGCGGCTGGAAATTCGACCGCTGGCTCGATACCGTCATCATGCAGCGCGAGATCGGTGCGGGCGACCGCGAGCGCCCGCCCGACTCACATCAGGTATGACGTGTCGTTGTCGTGCCCGAGGATCACGTAGTTCACGCGCCGCAGATCGCTGAGCCTGCGTCCGCCGGCGTATGAGATCGAGCTCTGCAGGTCTTCTTCCATCTCGCGTAGCGTGTCGGCGAGCTTGCCTTTGATGGGCTCAAGAATGCGCTTACCTTCAACAAAGCTCCGATGCCCTTTGTTGAACTCCGAGGCGGAACCGTAGTATTCCTTGTAGAGCTTACCGTCGACCTCGACCGTGGTGCCGGGCGATTCTTCATGACCGGCGAACATCGACCCGATCATGACCATGGTGGCGCCAAAGCGCACCGACTTCGCAATGTCGCCATGTTCGCGGATGCCACCGTCGGCGATGATGGGCTTGGTGGCGACCCGCGCACACCACTTGAGCGCCGACAGCTGCCAGCCGCCGGTTCCGAAGCCCGTCTTCATGCGAGTGATGCACACCTTGCCAGGTCCGACGCCGACCTTGGTGGCGTCTGCTCCCCAGTTCTCGAGATCGATCACGCCCTCGGGTGTGCCCACATTGCCAGCGATCACGAAGGCCTTGGGCAGATGCTCGCGGATGTGGGCGATCATCTGCCTGACCGTCTCGGCATGCCCGTGGGCGATATCGATGGTGAGGTAATCGGCGCCCAGACCCTCGCGGGCGAGTTCGCGGACGACCTCGCGATCGGCCTCTTTCACGCCCACCGAAAGCGATACGAACAGTCCTTTTTCGCGCATGGCGCGGGCAAAGGCGATGCTGTCGATATCAAAGCGGTGCTGGATGTAGAAATAACCCTCGCGCGCGAGTCGCTCACAGATGTCGTCGTTGACCACCGTCTTCATGTTGGCCGGAACGACCGGGATGCGAAAACGCCGCCCTCCCAGCTCGATCGAGGGATCGCACTCGCGGCGGCTCTCCACCACGCAGCGGCGGGGCAGGAGCAGGATGTTGTCGTAGTCGAAAATTTCCATCAATACTCTCCGTGGCCGGACCTGGCCGGCACTCAACGCGCGGCAATGGTACCGCGAGGGGGCGAGTTGTCGAGCGCGTACGCCGTCCCGGATCGTGCGGGTCCGCCTGACTGGACAACCCGTGGCGGCCCATGCCGGAGAGGATCGCTCCGCCGGGTCGGCCGTGCGTGCCCGGCCCTTCAGTCGTACTTGCGGGCGTCCTCGATCACCTTGCCGTCGTTGGGTAAGGATCCTCGAGAAACCGCCTGAACCTCCCCCCGCAACTTGGTGATGTCACGAAGGGATGCGGCGACCGCTTCGGCGAGCGACGGGGCATCCGCGCCAGCCTTCAGCTCGCAACGTAGCGTCATGCGGTCGTTGGCCATTTCGCCTTCCACCACCAGCCGTGCACGAGCGATCTCCGGGTGCCTGCGCACGACTTCGGCGATCTGGCCGGGATGCACGAACATGCCCCGCACCTTGGTCGTCTGGTCGGCGCGGCCGAGCCACCCACGGATCCGGACATTAGTGCGCCCGCAGGGCGAGGCGCCCGGCAGCACAGCGGAAAGATCGCCGGTGCCGAAACGGATCATCGGATAATCGGGATTGAAACTGGTGATCACCACCTCGCCCACCTCGCCATCGGCGACCGGGTCATCGGTGCCCGGGCGCACGATCTCCAGGATCAGGTCCTCGTCGAGGATCATGCCCTCGAGCGCCTCGGACTCGTAGGCAATGAGCCCGAGGTCGGCTGTGCCGTACCACTGGAGCACACTCGCGAGGCCTTGCTCGCGGAACCATGCGCGCAGGCTCGGCGGGAGCGCTTCGGCCGCGACCAGCGCGCGTTTCAGGCGAGAGATGTCGGCGCCGGTCTCGCGCGCTTTCTCCAACAGGATGCGTAGAAACGAAGGCGTCCCGACATAGGCGTCAGGGGCGAGCGCGGCAATGAGTTCAAGCTGCTGCTCGGTCTGGCCGGTGCCAGCTGGGATGACCGCGCAGCCGATATGGCGGGCCGCGCCGTCAACCATCCAGGCGCCGGGTGTGAGGTGATAGCCAAAGCAGTTCTGGATGACGTGGCCGGGACGCATGCCTGCCGCCCAGAGCGCACGCGCCGCGCGCCAGGGATCGGGGCGGGCGCCTTCCGGGTCGAAGATGGGGCCCGGGGACATGTAGAGACGCCCCATTCGCCCGGGCTCGACCGTGGTGAAGCCGCCAAAGGGCGGGCGCGCAACCTGGTGGTCTTTGAGCTCGCCCTTGCGGAGCACGGGAATCTGGGCGAGTGCCTTGCGCGAAGCGATTGCATCGGATTCGACCGACAGCAGCCGCTCGGCCCACCCCGGTGCGTGTGCTTTCGCATGCGCGATCAGGCCGGGCAGGCGGGCAAAGAGTGCGCCCTCGCGCGCTTCGGGCGTACGCGTCTCGAGGTCGTCATAGTGCTTGCGGTTCGCGTCATTCATTACCGACTCGCTTTGTGACAGGGGCTGGGGATACACGCGGGCTTCAGAGCCAGCGCTTGCGGCGTCGATAGGACTTGATGTCGCGGAAGGACTTGCGCCCTTCTTTTGCAACGCCCAGGTAGAACTCCTTCACGTCCTCGTTTTCGGCCAGGTCCCGGGCCGGGCCGTCCATCACAATGCGCCCGTTTTCCAGGATATAGCCGTAGTCGGCATTACGAAGCGCCACATTGGTGTTCTGTTCGGCGAGCAGGAAGCTCACCTTTTCCTTCTGGTTGAGGTCGCGGACGATCCCGAAGATTTCCGCCACGATCTGCGGGGCGAGGCCCATGGAGGGCTCATCGAGCAGGATCATCTTGGGATTGGCCATCAGCGCGCGGCCCACCGCTGTCATCTGCTGCTCGCCACCCGAGGTGTAGCCCGACTGCGAGGCGCGTCGGGTCTTCAGGCGCGGAAAGTAGTGGTAAACGCGCTCGAGCGCCACAGCGGTATCGGCGCGCGAGAGATGGCGCGTGTAGGTGCCGGTAAGGAGATTTTCCTCCACGGTCAGATGACCAAAGCAGCGCCGCCCCTCCATCACCTGGATCACGCCGCGCTTGACCAGATCGGCGGGCGTGAGGTGGGCGATCGGTTCATCGCGGTAGCGGATCGACCCCTTGGTGACTTCGCCGCGCTCGCCTTTGAGCAGATTGGAAACGGCGCGCAGCGTGGTGGTTTTGCCTGCGCCGTTACCGCCCAGGAGCGCCACCACGCCACCTTCCGGCACCTGAAGCGATACGCCCTTCAGCACCAGAATCACGTGGTTGTAGATGACCTCGATGCCGCTCACGACAAGCAAGGGATTGCTCACGGTTGTCTCCCGGGGTAAGCGCTGAGCGGGACCGGGCGCGCCCGGTCCGGGTCAGCGCGCCGCGGCCCGCCTGGGTAGGCTGCCGCGACGAGCGGGGCATCACACCAGCGTGTGATGCCCCGGGTAAGCCGCCGAACTGCGAGGCCCGGTGGCTCCGCTTCCCATCAGTTGGCGGCTTCCTTCGCGCAGTCGCGTGGCTGCAGCTTTTTCTCGGTCGCGTAGCGTGCTGCATACGCGTCCTGCATGGGTTTCAGGATCTGCATATCAGCCTGATACACCTTGGGCGTGACATTCCACTTCTTGCCATCCCAGGAGTGGACCTGCGCCGAGTTACCGCCCATGTGATCGCGGCAGCTGGTGCTGATCGGTTGCATGAGCCCTTCAAACCCAAGTTGCTTGATGCGGGCTGCGTCGATGTTCAGGTTCTCAAAGCCCCAGCGGACTTCCTCGCCGGTGAGCGGGCGCTTGCCGTAGCGCTCCTGCGCGACGCGCACCGCCTCGGCGGTGACCGCAGCCGAGGCGAGCCCTCGGTTATAGAGCACCTGACCCACCTCATCGCGCGGACCTGAGCCTTGACCCTTGTCGTGCAGGTTTTTCAGGACGTCCTGGTGGACCCGGCTGGTACCGGCGGGCGACATGAAGGTGAGCGCGTTATAACCCTTGCCGCCGTCGCCTGCGGGAACGATGTCGGGCTCGGCGCCCGACCACCATACACCGTACATCTTCTCGCGCGGGTAGCCGGTGGCGATCGCTTCTTTCACGGCGGTTGAGTTCATCACGCCCCAGCCCCACAGGAACACATAGTCGGGTCGGTCGCGACGGACCTGCAGCCAGGCGGCTTTCTGCTCAACGCCAGGATGTGTGACCGGAATCAGGATCAACTGATAGCCGTGCATCTTGGCGCGCTCCTGGAGGAGCGGAATCGGCTCTTTGCCGTAAGGCGAGTCGTGATAGACGAGCGCGATCTTCTTGCCCTTCAGGCGATCAAGGCCGCCTTCGAGCGAGCCGATGTGCTGGACCAGGATGTCGGCCGCAACCCAGTAGCTGCCGCCGAGAATGAAGTTCCATTTGAAGACCTCACCGTTGGCGGACTCTGATCTGCCGTAGCCCGCGGTGATCAGCGGAATCTTGTCGTTCGGCACCTTGTCGGTGAGCGCAAAGGTGATGCCGGTGGAAAGCGGATGCACCGCGGTAGCGCCGGTGGGGCCCTTGCCCTTCAGGCGCTCATAGCACTCGACGCCGCGGTCGGTGGCATAGCCGGTTTCGCACTCTTCCATCGTGAGTCGTACGCCGCCGATGCCGCCGTCGCGGGCGTTCAGCATCTTGTAGTAGTCGGCCATGCCGTTGGCAAACGGCACGCCGTTGGGCGCATAGGGGCCGGTACGGTAAACCAGCAGCGGAAAGAACTGCTCCTTTGCGCCCGAGGCGGCCGGCGCCCCCTTGGCCTGCGCCTGGGCGAGCCCGGGTGCAAGCATCGCCAGGCCGGCGGCAAGCGCCGAAGCGGCCAGCCAGCGGGCCGTCGTGTTCTGTCTCATCGGAACCTCCTTGTTTTGACTATCGATCAATCGCGAGCCCGAAAGAAATGCATCACGCTGTCGCCGGCTCGTCGCGGCAGCGTCGCACAAACCTTTAGTGAGGGAAAGGCCAGAGGCGCAGCTTCTCCTTTCCCATCGACCAGAGCCGGGCCAGCCCGTGCGGCTCCACGATCAGGAAAAAGACAATCAGCGCACCGAAGATCATGAACTCGAGATGCGAGGCCATGGCAGTGGAGATGGGTACGCCGAGCCAGGCAGGCACCTGATTGAGCAGAATCGGGAGCACCACGATGAAGGCGGCCCCGAAGAAGCTGCCCATGATGGAGCCCATGCCGCCAATGATGATCATGAAGAGCAGGTTGAGCGAGCGGTTCACATCAAAGGCAAGCGGCTCCCAGGAGCCCAGATGCACGAACCCCCACATGGCGCCTGCCACGCCAATGACAAACGAGCTTACCGCGAACGCCGAAAGCTTGGCGGTCACCGGCCGGATGCCGATCACGGTGGCTGCCACATCCATGTCGCGAATCGCCATCCAGGAGCGGCCAACATGACCACGGACGATGTTCTTGGCCGCGAGCGCCATGACGGTCACGATTGTGAGGCAGAACAGGTACTTTGACTGTGGCGTGTCGATTGAAATGCCGGCGACAGTCAGCGTGGGAACCGATACCGAGCCCGAGGCCGAGTAGTTGGTGAACCAGGCAATACGGGCAAACACCCAGTCGCAGAAAAACTGTGCAGCCAGTGTGGCCACCGCCAGATACAGCCCGCGGATTCGGAGACTGGGGATGCCGAAGACGATTCCGACCAGGAGCGCCGCAACGCCTCCGATGAGAAACGCGCCGATCACCGGCATGCCGGGCACTCGGGTGTAGGCGTTGTAGGCAATGTAGGCGCCCACCGCCATGAAAGCGCCCGAGCCGAGCGAGATCTGGCCGCAGTAGCCCACCAGAAGGTTGAGACCCAGCGCGGCGAGCGAAAGGATCACGAACGGAATCAGAATGGCGCGGAACATGTATTCGCTTGCCAGCATCGGTACGCCGATGAAGGCGAAGGCGATGAGCGCCATCACGAGCCAGCGGTCCTGCAGAATCGGGAAGATCTGCTGATCGTCGCCGTAGCGGGTTTTGAACTGGCCGTTTTCGCGGTAGAGCATCGTCAGGCCTTTTGGTTAAACGCGATCGATGATGCGTTCGCCGAACAGTCCCTGCGGGCGCACCAGCAGCACCGCGAGCGCAAGTCCATAAGCAAACCAGTTTTCCAGGCCACCGCCGATGATGGGCCCGAGGTAGACCTCGGCGATCTTCTCGCCGAGCCCGATCAGGAGTCCCCCCACGATTGCCCCCGGCACCGAGGTGAACCCGCCCACGATCACCACCGGAAGCGCCTTGAGCGCGAGGATCGCAAGCGAGAATTGAACGCCGAGCTTGCTCCCCCAGACCATACCGGCGACCAGTGCGGTGAAGCCCGCTACCGCCCACACGATCACCCAGATCCGGTTCAGCGGAATGCCGATGGATTGCGCCGCCTGGTGATCATCGGCGACAGCACGCAGCGCCCGACCCGTTGCGGTTTTCTGAAAGAAGATCGCAAGCACCGCAACGAGTGCGACCGCAATCAGCGCTGCCGCAATGTCATCGCGATTGAGCAGGATGCCGCCCTCGAAAATGCCACCCAGGACCAGAAGGGGATCCTTGGAGAGCCCGAGATCGATCTTGTAGACGTCTGATCCCCAGATGGTCTGCCCGAAGCCGTCCAGGAAATAGGTGACCCCCAGCGTGGCCATGAGGAGCGTGACGCCCTCCTGGTTGACCAGCGGTCGCAGCACCAGCCGCTCAATGATCTGGGCCACCACCACCATGATGAGTGCAGCGAGCACGAAGGCCAGCAGATTGGCGAGCAGCAGGCTCTCAAAGCCGAGGAGCTCGGGCAGCCACTCGGCGAGCCGCGCCATAGCGAGCGCAGCAAACAGCACCATGGCGCCTTGCGCGAAATTGAACACGCCCGAGGCCTTGAAGATCAGCACGAAGCCAAGCGCGACGAGCGAATAGAGGACACCCGCCATCAGGCCGCCCAGCACCACTTCGAGAAAAAATCCCATTCGCGAGTCTCCGCCTAGTGCGCCACGCCCAGGTAGGCGTTGATCACGTCCTGGTTGCTGCGGACGTCGTCGGGTGTGCCGTCGCCGATCTTCTTTCCGTAGTCGAGCACGACCACCCGATCGGAGAGATCCATGACCACACTCATGTCATGCTCGATCAGCACGATGGTGGTGCCGAACTCGTCGTTCACGTCGAGCACGAAGCGGCTCATGTCCTGCTTTTCTTCGACGTTCATGCCGGCCATCGGTTCATCCAGCAGAAGGAGCGAGGGCTCCATCGCGAGCGCGCGCCCCAGGTCGACCCGTTTCTGAAGACC
>JALREG010000179.1 GCA_023253905.1 Burkholderiaceae bacterium | reverse complement strand
GCCGCGCAGGCGGGAAGACTCTAGACAAACGGCGCAAGCCGCTTCGCGATATCCTCTTTGCCAGTCGCTCACCTGGCCGGTTGAAGCAGCTATCCCTACGTCGAAGGACCTTTCAATGACTCGTCTCGTCCTCTCCTGCTGTGCCGTTGTGTTTGCCTTGCTGGCGACCTTTCTGTTTCATCCGGCGCCGGTGGCTGCGCAGAGCGCCGAGGCACGCGAGCGGATTCGGGCTGCGGTCGAGGGCTTCTCGGGTGGGCGCCTCAAGGTTGACGATATCCGCCGGACACCGCTGCCCGGCATCTACGAGGTGCGGATCCAAAACGAACTGCTTTATGTCGACGAACGCGGCCAGTACCTGTTCTATTCAGGTGACCTGATCGACATGAAGTCGCAGCGCAATCTCACCCGCGAGCGGGTGGAGGAGATGCTTACCATCGATTTCCGCGAACTGCCGCTTGAGCTCGCGGTCACTCAGAAAATCGGCGCGGGTCGCCGCGTCCTCGCAGTGTTTGAGGACCCTAACTGCGGCTATTGCCGGAAGCTCCGCGCTGATCTGCTGCGACTCGATGACGTCACCATCCACACCTTCCCCATGGCCTTCCTCGCGCCCGACTCTGAGACCAAAGCGGCACGCGCGCTCTGCGCGGCCGACCCGGTGCGGGCCTGGAACGACCTGATGCTTCAGAACCGCGTGCCCGCAAACGACGGCAAGTGCCAGACATCGATCGCGAAGGTGGCCGACCTCGCGCGCCGGCTTGGAATCACCGGGACGCCCGTGGTGTTCTTTGCAAACGGCCGACGCCTGCAGGGCTATGCGCCGCCCGACTCGTTTGAGCGGATGCTGGCCGAGGCGTCCAAGCGCTGACCGGTCACTGCGGCGCGCGATGAACGATTGCGGGCGGCGCCATGTCGGCGGGCCATAGCAACCACAGGCGCCCGTTTTCCCGCATCAGCCCTGCGCGTTTTTCCGCCTCGTCGCCCGCACCCCAGAACACGTCCGCACGCACTGTGCCCAGAATCGCGCCGCCGGTATCCTGGCTGACAACCGTCATCCGCATCGGGCGGCGGTGAATCGGATCGATTCCGTCCAGATACATGAGCGCACCGTGCGGAATGCGTGACCGGTCGGTTGCGATCGAGCGACCCGGGGTGAGCGGCACGCCCAGTGAACCGAACGGCCCGTCGGCCGTGGAGTGTTCGAGTCTTCGGAAAAACACATAGCGCGGATTGCTCTGCATCACTTCGGCCGCAAGCGCCGGATTGGCACGCAGCCAAGCCTTGATGCCCGGCGCCGTGGCGTCCTCGCGGCTCAGGGCACCACGGTCGATCAGCACGCGACCGATCGCCCGGTAAGTGTGCCCGTTGTGCCCCGCATACCCCACGCGCAGCCAGGTACCGTCGCGCAGGCGCACGCGGGCCGAACCCTGCACATGCAGAAAAAATGCCTCGACCGGGTCGTCGATCCAGGCGATCGGTTCAAGCCCATCGATCTGCCCGGATTCGATCTCAGCGCGCGTATGCCAGCGCCGCACGCGCCCGCTCGGGTTGGCTGCACTTTGCGCGATCGAGGCCACCTCCGGGGGGGGCGAGAAGAGGGGTGTTTGGCGGTCATTCTCGCGCTCCAGGCTGCCGGTGAGGAGCGGCTCGTGATAGCCGGTGATCAGCCCCTCGCGCCTGCCCTTGTCATCGGCGAGCGGCCAGGCTACGAACCGTCCCTCGATCCAGGCGCGAAGCTCCGCAACGGGCGGCAGTTCGCGACAGAGGTGCGGCCAGGGCGCGGGCGGTACGCGTAGCGCGCACTGCCTCGCGATCGCCTGTCTCAGCCCGTCCAACCGGTCCTGTGACCAGCCGGGAAGCTGCGTGACCGCCACCGACTGGGGCGCAGGCGGCGTGTCGTCAGCGGCTTGCGCGAGACCTGCGCCTGTCATCACCGCACCTGCGATGAGGCTGAGCGCCAAGGCGCGCGCGTTACACTGCCATCGCTTTAACCACACGCTCATCACGATGGACGGTACCTGGATTCTTCTTGCAGAGGCTGGTGGCATTCTTGCCCTGGTGTTGCTATTTGTCTGGTGGACCATGCGGGGCAAGAAATAACGCGGGCTCAGTGCAGCGTGCGGGGCACGGCCAGCGTGAATGCCGCGATGGGCTGATCGAACCGGTGCCCGTCTTCGGCTACGAAGAAATAGCTGCCTTCCATGGTGCCGATCGGCGTTGCGATACGGCTGCCGCTCGTGTACTCGAACTTCTCGCCAGGCTTGAGGAAGGGTTGCTGACCCACCACGCCCAGACCTTTTACCTCAACGACTTCATCCTGTTCGTCCCGGATGGTCCAGTGCCGGCTGATCAGTTGCGCCGCCACCTTGCCGGTGTTGACGATGGTGACCGTGTAGGCGAACGCATATTGGGCCGCTGACGGATCGGACTGATCGGGCAGATAGCGCACCTGAACGCTGATGCTGAACTGATAGCGAGGCTCGCTCACGTGACTGACCTTCGCGGTGGTGAGTGGGGGAGGGGCTGCCTGAATCCGGCAGCGCGTGGGCCCATGTCGCAGCGCCCGTCCGGCGCCTGCCAGGCTCGAGGGTAAACTCCCATTGTATTGGACTTACCGTCCGCGCCTGCCAAGGCCTTCTCGATGAACCGTTCATTTCGCATCGCACCGAGCCTCCTGTCTGCCGATTTCGCCCGCCTGGGCGAGGAGGTGCGCGCCGTTGAAGCCGCGGGCGCCGATCTGATCCACTTCGACGTGATGGATAACCACTACGTGCCCAACCTCACCATCGGGCCGATGGTGTGTCAGGCCATTCGCCCGCATGTGAGCATCCCGATCGATGTTCATCTGATGGTCCGGCCAGTGGACCGACTGGCGGCGGATTTCGCCAAGGCAGGCGCCAACCTCATCACCTTTCACCCCGAGGCGTCCGACCATGTCGATCGCACGCTGCAACTGATCCGTGACAGTGGCTGTCGGGCGGGCCTGGTTTTCAATCCGGCGACACCGCTGCACTACCTCGATCATGTGATGCATCGGCTCGACATTATTTTGCTCATGTCGGTGAACCCGGGCTTCGGAGGCCAGCGCTTCATCGATGCGACGCTCGAGAAGCTGAAGGCGGTCCGGGCTCGGATCGATGCCCACGTGGCAGCAGGAGGTCAGCCAATCTGGCTCGAGGTCGATGGCGGCATCAAGGTTGAGAACATCGCACAGGTCGCGGCTGCAGGGGCCGATACGTTCGTAGCGGGTTCAGCCGTTTTTGGCGCACCCGATCCCGAGGGCGGCTATGTTGGCGTCATGGGGCAACTCCGCGCTGCGCTCGCAGCACGCCAGGCTCCGCCGGCTGCCTGGCGCTCAACCAGGACCGACCTCGATGGATAACTTCTCCCGCCGCTGGTCTGCCCGCGCGGTACTGATCGATCTGGATGGCACCCTTCTCGACACTATCGATGACCTGGCTGCTGCGGCGAACGCCATGCTGGTCGAACTGGGCAGACCCGAGCGGCCGATTGCCGACGTTCGGCGGTTTGTCGGGAAAGGCGCCGAATCCCTGGTCCAGCGCGCGCTCACCGGAAGTCTCGACGCACCCATCGACCCCGTCACGCTTGCCGAGGCGCTTCCGATCTTTCGGCGACACTACATGCGGGAAAACGGCTTGAGTGCGCGCTGCTATCCCGGCGT
>JALREG010000108.1 GCA_023253905.1 Burkholderiaceae bacterium | reverse complement strand
GCTTGAGTTCCCCTCGCGCCACGGGCAGACTGGGCCACTCAAGCGCAAGGAGCTTTCATGGCGAACCTGCAGCGGTACTGGGCGTTGGGCGTGGCGTTACTGCTTCTATTTGCCTCGGCGGGCGCCTATGCAGGCGGCTGGCTGCACGGCGTGGTGCCGGTCATCTGCCTGATGCTGGTGGTCCTTGGCCTTCACGACCTGCTGCAAACCCGGCATGCGGTGCTGCGCAACTACCCGATCATCGGCCACTTCCGGTTCATGTTTGAAGAAATCCGTCCCGAGATCAGGCAGTACTTCATCGAGTCCGATACCGAGCGCGTTCCATTTTCGCGCGAGCAGCGGGCGATCGTTTATCAGCGCGCAAAAGGGGTGCTCGACAAACGCCCCTTCGGTAGCAAGCTCGACCCGTACCGTGACGGATATGAATGGATTCACCATTCGGTACTGCCCTCCACGATTGAGTCCTCGGATTTCCGCGTCACGATTGGCGCCACGCGCGAGCAGCCCTACAGTGCCTCGGTGTTCAACATCTCGGCGATGAGCTTCGGCGCGCTATCGGCCAATGCCATTCTCGCGCTCAACCGGGGTGCGAAGATGGGTGGCTTCGCACACGACACGGGCGAAGGCTCGATTTCGCGCTATCACCGCGAGCCGGAAGGGGACCTGATCTGGGAGATCGGCTCGGGATATTTCGGTGCTCGCAAGCCTGACGGCGGTTTCAGTGACGAGCGCTTTGCCGAGAACGCCTGCCTACCGCAGGTGAAGATGGTCGAACTCAAGCTCTCGCAGGGCGCCAAGCCCGGCCACGGTGGGGTGCTGCCTGCTCCCAAGGTCACCCCTGAGATTGCTCATGCGCGCGGGGTGGAGCCGTGGGTGACGGTGGAATCGCCTGCGCGCCACTCGGTGTTTTCAAACCCGATCGAGATGCTCGCCTTCATTGAACGAATGCGCAGGCTCTCGCGCGGTAAGCCCACTGGGTTCAAGCTCGCGGTCGGCCACCCGTGGGAACTCTTTGCCATCGTGAAGGCAATGCTTGAAACCGGTATCACGCCCGATTTCATCGTGGTTGATGGCAAGGAAGGCGGTACCGGTGCGGCGCCGGCCGAGTTCATGGATCGCGCCGGCATGCCGATGCATGATGGGCTTCTTCTGGTTCACAACACCCTGGTGGCGTGTGGCCTGCGCTCACAGATCCGCCTGGGTGCCGCAGGCCAAATCATCACAGCGTTCGATATCGCCCGAACTCTTGCGATCGGGGCCGACTGGTGTAATGCCGCGCGTGGCTTCATGTTTGCGCTCGGCTGCATCCAGTCGCTTAGCTGCCATACCGATCGCTGCCCCACGGGCGTGGCCACGCAGGACCCGCTTCGCCAGCGCGCGCTGGTGGTGCCCGACAAGGCTCAGCGGGTATTCCAGTTTCATCACCACACGTTGGAAGCGCTTCGCGAGCTGCTCCAGTCGGCGGGGCTGGTGCACCCGTCTCAGCTTCGCCCGCATCACATCATGAGGCGAATCGGTCAGGACGACAGTCGGCCGTTGTCGGAGGTGCACCCCTTCCTGCCGGAAGGCGCGCTGCTGGCGCCGGGTGGTGCTGCCGACTGTGGCCCGGTTTACCGGGCCTGGTGGGATCGCGCCCGCCCCGACAGCTTCCATCCCCTGCCTGCCCCAAGGCTCGCCGCCTGAGCGGTGCGCGCGGTGCGGCTCAGTCGGCGGGCAGCAGGCCTGACTTTGTGCGAACGCTTCTGATTGTCTGGTGGTCCATGACCGGCGCGGCGCGTGCGCTTGCGCAAGCGGCGGCCGCCGCCGCGGCTGCCGCCGAACCGGGAATCAACGTACGCATGATTCGCTGTGATGAGGCGAATGCAGACGACCTGTGCGGAGCGGATGCGATGCTGATCGTCTGTCCGGAGATGCTGGGCAGCGCCGCAGGCATGATGAAGGACTTCTTCGATCGCACCTACTATCCGGCGCTCGGTCGCCTGTCGGGGCAACCCTATGCGCTGATCGTGTGTGCGGGGTCAGACGGCGCGGGTGCGGTTCGTCAGATTGAGCGAATCGCGAACGGCTGGCGGCTGCGAGCGGTGGCGCCCGCCCGGATTGTCTGTACGCATGCACAGACGCCCGAGGCAATACTCGCCGACAAGTGCTTGCCCGAGTCAGCGCTTGAAGGCGCCCGCGAACTCGGGGCTACGCTCGCTGGTGGGCTTGCGCTCGGCCTCTGGTGAGCTGGCGACTACCGAAGCCGAGGTCAGTATTGCCCGGTTCCGAGCCTGCGCGGGGGGCGGTGCCGCTTGCTTGAGCGGCGGTGCCGATTGTGTGGATCGCGTTCGCACTGCGTGCCTGGTGCGCCAGGTTTTCCTTCCAGGCCCGGCGTGCGCTGCGCGCCGGCGGCTGCAGCACCCCGCCCAGGCCAGTAGCGGCCAGAGCGCGGCGCTGAGCGCAAACGGCCATTGCCCGGCGCCGCTCGAACCGGTTGCAAGCCAGCCGCCCCAGAGGGCAGTCAGGCCGATCAGCGTGAGGGCCAGGGCAATAGGGAGCAGGCGACTGAAAGGGATCTCTCTCGGCATGGGACCTCCTGGTGATTCGGCGTTGGGCGGCGTCTACCGGAGGCGCTATGGGTGGGCGCTATGGATGGGCGCTCCGGCTCGAGCGCCGAATGATCAACCGGAGCCGTGCTGCGGCGCGACCGTGGCGAGGGCCGGTAGCAGCACGCGATACCAGTGCGGCCAGCGGTTGACACCAACCCGGGCGGTGCAGCCTTGCGGCACGCGTGCTACGCTCGGATTTACGGTCGCGCCTGCCGCGGCCGCGCGTTCATCGGGCAGTCTGGTTGCACATCGTCTCCGGGCTGCCCTCACCGCATCTGATACGAACAATGGAGGGGTCCTGTGAAATTCCGCGCACTTTGCATCGCCTTGCTGGCGGCCGCCGGCATCCACACTACGGTGTCGGCCCAGTCGGTCACACTCAGTTTTTCCGCCTGGGTGCCGCCCTCGCACATGCTGGTTCGCGACGGCATGATGCCCTGGATGCAGGAAGTCGAGAAGGTGACCGAAGGCCGCGTGAAGATGCGCTTGCTGCCGAAGGCCGCGGCGAATGCCGTCAACCACCTCGATGCGGTGGCCGAGGGCCTTGCCGACATCGCCTTCATTTCACACAGCTACACGCCGGCGCGGTTTCCCATGACGAGGATCGGCGTACTGCCGTTCGCAGGCGATAGCGCCGAGGTGGCGTCGGTTGCGCTCTGGCGCATCTACGACAAGCACTTCGCCAAACTCAATGAGCACAAGGGCGTAAAGCTGGTCACCATCTACACGCACGGCGCCGGGGTGTTCTGGAACGCCAAGCGGCCGATCCGCACCGTGGAAGATTTCGCCGGCCTGAAAATCCGGGTGGGTGGGGGAATCGCCGCTGATGTGGCCAACGCGCTCGGTGCGATCGCGGTGTCCAAACCCGCCCCCGAGTCCTATGAGCTGCTCTCGACCGGCGTGGTCGATGGCGTAATGTTCCCCGGCGAGAGCATCGTCTCCTTCAAGCTCGATAAGCTCGTGAAATTCGCAACCGCTTTTCCTGGCGGCCTGTACTCCGACAGCCACGCAGTCATCATGAACGAAGCGGCCTGGAAAAAAATCTCCAAAGCCGATCAGGATGCGATCAACCGTATTTCGGGCGAAGCCATGGCACGCGCGGTTGGTAAGGCCTGGGACAAGAATGCCAGCGGGGGCTTTGATGCCTTCAAGGCGGCAGGTGGCCAGATCATTGCGGCCGATGCCGCGCTGGTGAAAGCGGTGGCCGATCGCACGGCCCGTTTCGAGCAGGAGTGGGTCAAGGCGGTCAACGAGAAAGGCATGAATGGCGCGGCCATCGTCACTGAGTATCGCGCCGAACTGAAGAAAGTGGCCGCGGGGCAGTAGTCTGCCGCGCGCGGTCTACTGGGCGGGGTTCAACGACGCTCGTAGAGCGTCACGATCCTGGAGGGGTCGGCCGCGCCCAGGCCACAGGCCTGCAGTTGCCGGAACAACTCGGTGACCGCGCTGGCGACTGGCATCGGAACGCCGGCCGCGCGGGCGGCGGCAAGTGCCGTATCCAGATCTTTCAGCATGGTGTCGGAGGCGCCGATGGGCTCAACTTCATCGGCGAGCATTCGCGGTGCAAACACCTGCAGGGGTTTCGAGTCTGCCCAGCCGCCGGCAAGCGCCTCGGGAAGTCGCGCCGCGTCAACGCCGCTTGCCCGTGCGAGCCGCACGGCTTCGTTGACGGCCACAATGCTCGCCGCGACGATCACCTGGTTGCAGAGCTTGGTGGCTTGGCCCGCTCCGCTGTCGCCCATTCGCGTGACCTGCGCCGAATAAGCGGCCAACACAGGTCGGATCTGCTCGATTGCATCGATCGGCCCGCCGCACATGATTGCGAGTTCACCGCGCGCGGCGCCTGCAACGCCGCCCGATACCGGGGCATCGATCCAGACCCCACCCGTGGCGTCCTTCAGACGTGAAAAAAATGCCCCGGTTGCCTGGGGGTCGATGCTGCTGTGATCGACCAGAATGGGGGGCGACGCGTGCGCCTGGGTTACCCCGCTGGGTCCAAACACCACGGCTTCAACCGCCTGCGCGTCGGTGAGGCAGAGGATCACGGCTGCGGCGCCTTCGACCGCCTCCGCAGGATGTTCCGCCCACAGCGCACCCTCGGCAAGGAGTGGCAAGGCGCGACTGCGCGTGCGGTTCCACACTCGGACCGTATGCCCCGCCGCGAGCAGCCGACGGATCATGGGGGTGGCGATCAGGCCTGTGCCGAGAAAGGCGAGCGCAGTCATTCGTGCGGCCAGTCCAGATTGCCACTGTGCGTGACGGCGCCGAGATGGGCGGGGCCGACGAGGGCCGCATATTTTTCGAGCGCGCCCGCCAGCCGGACCGGGCGCGCGGGTGTCCAGGCTGCGCGCCGGCGGGTGAGCTCTTCCTCGCTGATCAGCACGTCAAGGCGCCGTGCCTCGCAGTCGATCAGGATGGGATCGCCATCGACAAGTAGCGCAATCGGACCCCCACGTGCGGCCTCAGGACTGGCGTAGCCAATGCAGAGCCCTCGTGTTGCGCCTGAGAAGCGGCCGTCGGTGAGAAGCGCCACGGATTCGCCCATACCCTGTCCGTAGATCAACGCGGTCGTGCCCAGCATTTCGCGCATGCCGGGGCCGCCGCGCGGGCCCTCGTTTCGGATCACGAGTACATCGCCCGCCTGGTAGCGACGTTCGCGTACGGCTGCGGTACACGCTTCCTCATTCTCAAAGACCCGCGCCCGGCCTTCGAACCTGAGCCGCTTCAAGCCAGCGATCTTGATGAGCGCGCCGTCCGGGCAGAGATTACCCTTGAGCACCACGACGCCGCCAGTGGGATGGAGAGGCGCGCTTGCCGGGCGGACCACGCTACCGTCAGCCTCAGGCGCGTCTTCACAGAGTTCGGCAAGCGTCCGGCCCTCGATCGAGGGGCAATCGCCGTGCAGCCAGCCGCCGCGAAGCAGTTCACGCAGCACCACCCGCACGCCCCCCACCTCGTGCAGATCGCGGGCGAGGAATCGGCCGCCAGGCTGCATATCAGCGATCAGCGGCGTGCGTTGAAAGACGTCGGCTACATCATCGAGCGTGAAGCGGATGCCTGCCTCGTGCGCGATCGCCGGCAAGTGCAGTCCCGCGTTGGTGGACCCGCCCGTGGCGGCCACCGCTGCGGCCGCGTTCTCCAGACTTTTTCGCGTGACCAGCTCGCGCGGCAGCGGCCCGTTCGCTTTCAGCAGGCGCATCACCGTCTGGCCGGCACGCCGGGCGAGCGCAATACGTTCTGAATACACCGCAGGCAACATCGCCGACCCGAGCGGGGCCAGACCGAGCACCTCAGAGACCATGGCCATGGTGTTGGCGGTGAACTGACCCGGGCACGAGCCCAAGGTGGGCGAGCAGTCGCGCTCCAGTGCATCGAGCTCCGCAAGCGACACCGTGCCGGCGTGCAGCGCGCCCACGCGCTCGTACGCATCCACCGTGCTCACTGTTTTGCCCTGGTGCCGGCCCGGCAGCATGGCGCCTCCGTACACAAAGACCGAGGGCACGTTGAGCCGCACCATGGCCATCATGATGGCGGGCAGGGTCTTGTCGCAGCCGGCAAAGCCCACCAGCGCGTCATAAGCATGACCGCGCACCACGAGCTCGATGGAATCGGCGATCAGCTCTCTGGAGGCGAGGCTCATCCGCATGCCCTGATGCGCCATGGAGATGCCATCCGAGACGGAAATCGAGGTGAACTCAAACGGCGTGCCGCCGGCCATCGCGACGCCGGTCTTGGCCGCTTCTGCCTGTGGGCGAAGCGATAGCGAGCAGGGCGTGTTTTCGCCGTGGGTACTCATCACGCCCACGAAGGGCTTGGCGATGGCCTCGTCATCCAGGCCCATGGCGCGCAGGAAGGTGCGGTGGGCCACGCGATCGGGCCCCTCAACGGTGATGCGCGAGCGCAGGCGTTGCTCGGGTGCAGCGTCGGACATGCCGGACTCCGGGTAAGTGGCTTGGGTCGAAAGCTTGATAGAGTAGCCGATCGCGCTCGAGACGCAGTCGCCCTCCGGTGCGCTCGGCCTCATCCTCGACACGAACTTTGGGAGACTCGTGCGTGAATCAACCGGAAGCGACCAGCGACGGCTCGAATCGGCAGATCCCACCGGAGAACCCGGTGCGCACTTCGGGGTGGGCTGCGCGGCTGCGGCCCGAGCGGGCGCTTGAGATGCTCGCTGCGGCCCTGCTGTTTTCGATGATGGTACTCACCTTTGTGGATGTGGTGCTGCGCTATGTGTTCAATGCGCCGATCCGCGGCAGTTTCGAGGTGAGCGAAGCCATGATGGCGGTGCTGATCTTCGCGGGGCTGCCGATGGTCTCCCGGAAAGGCGAACACATCGCGATCGATACCGTGGTGAGGCTCGCGCCGCCATTTCTTCGTCGCGTGAGCGCACTGGCGGTGCAAATGGGCTGCGCCGCCGCACTGGTCGGCATGGCCTGGCTGTTATGGCTCAAAGGGTCGCGTTTCG
Organism: Burkholderiaceae bacterium; assembly: GCA_023253905.1. The sequence continues at coordinate 1,174 of JALREG010000108.1, read as the reverse complement.
CTGCGGCGGGCGACGTCACGCAGACCCTCAAGCTTCCGATTGCTCCGGTCGTACAACTGATGGCGTTGCTCACGCTCTTTACTGCCCTCATCCATATGGTGCTGGCCTGGCAGGCGCTTCGTTCGCCCGAGGCCAGATCCCAGACCGCCAATGAAGACGGTGGAGGTGTGCTGTGACAGAAGCGCTCCTCGGGTTGGGGGCGATGATGCTGCTCGCGCTCGCGGGGCTACCGATCGCGTTCGCCATGGGACTGGTCGGGTTCTTTGGCCTTGCGATCGTTCGCGGCTGGAATCCGGCGCTCGCCTCGGCGGGAACGCTCATGTACGAGACCGGGTTTTCCTACACGTTGTCGGTGGTGCCGCTCTTCATCCTCATGGGTAATTTCGTGAGCCGGGCGGGGTTGTCGCAGGAGCTTTTCCGGGCGGCGTATGCCTTCATCGGCCACTGGCGGGGTGGGCTTGCCATGTCCACGATCGTCGCCTGCGCGGGTTTTGGTTCGATTTGCGGCTCCTCGATTGCCACCGCGGCCACCATGGCGCGGGTGGCTTATCCCTCCATGCGGCAGTTCGGCTACAGCGATGCGCTCGCCTGCGGCGCTATCGCCTCGGGCGGCACGCTGGGCATTCTGATTCCGCCATCGATCACCATGATTCTCTATGGCATCTCAACCGAGACCTCGATTGGCCGCTTGTTTTTGGCAGGCGTGATACCGGGCATTTTGTTGGTAGTGATGTTTGCAGCCTATGCCTGGCTGGTCAGTCTGATTGCTGAGAGAAAGCTTCATGCCCAGCATGCTCTGGCCAATCGAGAGGTCGAGTCCATTCGCTACACCTTTGCCGAGAAGATGGATGGTCTGGGCCGCGTCTCGCCGTTCATCTTCATCGTCATCATGATCGCCTACGCCATGTATGGCGGTATCGCCACGCCGTCCGAGGTGGCGGCGATCTCTGCTGCCCTGGCCTTGGCCCTGGTGGTGGTGATCTACAAGGCCCGTACGCGACAGGACCAGTGGAAGATCTTCCGGGAGACGGTTCGCGAGTCGACCATGATTCTGATGATCATCGCGGCTGCAGCAGTCTTCTCCTACATGATGTCTCTGCTCTATGTCACGCAGAGCGCGGCGCAGTGGCTGGTGGATTTGGGCCTCAACCGCTGGGTGCTCATGGCAGCCATC